>CAIYXE010000608.1 GCA_903930095.1 uncultured Hyphomicrobiales bacterium | reverse complement strand
TGCCGAGGAAGCCCGCAAGATCCACTATGAGGAAGCCGAACACCGCGGCATCTACGGACAGGCCTCCGTCGATGATGCCAAGGCGCTGATCGAGGAAGGCATCACGGTGCACCCGCTGCCGAGGCTGCCGGAAGACGGCAACTGACGGCCCCTTACCCCCGCCCGATATAGGGCATCTTCGTCGCCATCACCGTCACGAACTGCGCATTGGCCTCGAGCGGCAGGGACGCCATGTAGATCACCGTCCGCGCCACGTTGTCCACATCCATGGTGGGCTCGGGCGCAACCGATCCATTGGCCTGCGGCATGCCGGATTTCATCTTCTCCGTCATGTCCGTTCCGGCATTGCCGATGTCGATCTGGCAGACGGCGATGTCATATTTCCGCCCGTCGAGGGAGCCTGACTTGGTCAGCCCCGTCACCGCATGCTTGGTCGAGGTATAGGGGGCCGAATTGGGCCTCGGCGCGTGCGCCGAGATCGAGCCGTTGTTGATGATGCGCCCGCCGCGCGGGCTCTGGTCCTTCATCATGCGGAACGCCTCCTGCATGCAGTAGAACACGCCCGACAGATTGACGTTCACCACGTTCTGCCACATCTCGATCGAGAGATCCTCGAGCATGATGGTGCCGGGCGCTCCCGTTCCGGCATTGTTGAACAGCACGTCCAGCCGCCCGAACGTCTCCTTGCACGCCGCAAACAGCGCCTTCACGGACGCGGCGTCGGCCACATCGGTGGGCACGGCCAATGCGTTGGGCCCGATGGCCTTGGCCACCTCGTTCAGCAAATCGGCGCGGCGGCCCGCCAGCACCACATTGTAACCCTCGCGCCCGAAGGCCATGGCCACCGCCTTGCCGATCCCGGAACCGGCGCCCGTCACGATTGCAACCTTCATTCTCTCAAGCCCCCTTCAAGCCATTCCATGCCGCAACGAAATCCGCCGCGGCCTTTCCCACATCTGCCGCGCTCATGCCCGGCTTGTAAATGTTGGAGCCGATGCCGAAACCGGCACAGCCCGCCTCCGCCCACTCCCGCATGTTGGCGGGCGTCACACCGCCCACCGCATAAAGCTTCACATCGCGCGGCAGCACCGCCTTCCACGCCTTCACCGTCTTAGGAGCCGCCGCTTCTGCCGGAAACAGCTTCAGGTGACGCGCCCCTGCGCGCACCGCGCTGAACGCCTCCGTCGGCGTGAACACGCCGGGCAGCGGCACCATGTTCCGCTCCACCGCGCGGGCGATCACCGCCGGGTTGCAGTCGGGCGATACCGAGATCTGCCCGCCCGCTGATCTCACCCGGTCCACGCTGTCGGCATCGAGCACCGTTCCCGCGCCCACCACCATGCGCCCCTGGAAGCGCGCGGCGAGTGCCGTGATGGAGCGGAACGGCTCCGGCGAATTGAGCGGCACCTCCACGATGCGGATGCCTGCCCCGTAAAGCGCATCGCCAACGCCCGCCACCTCGTCCAGCGTCACCCCGCGCAGGATGGCGATGATGCCGCAGTCTCTGGCCGCGTCTTCGAAATTCATATGATCCCTGTCTTCCGCGCGATGATCGCGAGGCCCTTCACGATCGCTTGCGGGTCACCATAGCGCACCTTCAGCCCCGCGATCTCGATCGCCTTCACATAGCGCCCGCCGATGCCGGGCGAGGCCAGCACCGCATATTCCGCATCCTTCGGATTATCGCGGATCGCATGCGCCACCTCAGTGCCGATCACTTGCCCTGAGAGGTAGGAGGCAATCGCCTCCGGCGCCAGTTCCCCGAACAGCCCCAGTGAGCGCGCCGAGAAGATGCGGTGCAGGAAGCCGGCAGGGTCTTCAAGTGCCGCCGTCACACCCATGGCGAAGGCCTCTTCGTCATCGGGCCCGGGCTTCATCAGCCGCCCGAGGATCGTGTGGTCCTTCAGCGCTGCAAAGACCTCACCCGTCACATAGGTCGCATAGCGGATGAGCTGGTCACCCTTGGTCGTGATCCACTTGGAATGTGTTCCCGGCGTCACGAAGTGATTGATGCCAAGGTCGAGGGAGCCGAACACCTGCACCTCTTCGGAGCGCATCACATCCGGCATGCCGTTGGGCGCGCGGTAGCTCAAGCCCGTCGCGAAGGCAATGCGCCGGCCGGAGGCGGTGGTGTGCATGTGCAGCGCGCGGGCAAGGTCCTCCGCACTCGCGGGGCAGGGGATGTAGGGCAACTCGATCCAGCCCTGCCGCGAGGTGATCATGCCGGCGGCCATCACGGGAAGCGTCACGTCCCACGCCCCGATATGGCGCTCGAGTGCCGCCTCGAAGGCCCCGTCCTTGACCGCGAGAATGCCCTCCGCCGCCGAGACCACATCCTGAACGCGCCCATCCGCCCCCACGCGATAGGCGCGAAAGGATGTCGTTCCCCAGTCCAGCGCGATGAAGTCTTTCCTCATGGCCTATCCATAACGCGGGCCATGACGAAATGCACGGCGGAATGGAGCCTCTGGGGCCAGCCTGCCGTGGCGGCGTAGATGGCCGGGTGACGCTTCGGATGCGCGGCCTTCTCTCCCATCACCCCTCTCCCCCTCCGGGGGAGAGGGATTTACTCGTACCATTTCTGTTCCCCTCCGGGTGAGAGCGATCCGCTCCCATTATCCCTCTCCCCCTCCGGGGGAGAGGGCAGGGTGAGGGGGTGCACCCGCGAGTCCCATCCACAGACCTCGCACGCCGCATCGTCAGCACGCTTCCAGAAAAGCTCCCACCCGCGGAGAGACCCCCTCTCGCCCATCGGGGAAAAGGAACAGATGCTGCCGCCCTTACAGCGCCTTCACGCTTCCCGGCTTGTGCCCTGGCTTCATCGCCTTCAACGGATTGCGCAATGCCGCGCCAAAGGCCGGAGCGGAGATCTCGAAGACGTCGCCGTCCTCGGTCTTCACATTGTCCGCAAT
>CAIYXE010000607.1 GCA_903930095.1 uncultured Hyphomicrobiales bacterium | reverse complement strand
GGGAATAGGTACCGTCGGAATCAGCGTCGCGAAGACCTCCAATGATGATATCGCTGAGTTCACCGACTGCACCAATATGCAGCTTCAGCAAAGCCGCGTTCTCGCGCAGCGCTTTCGACAGCCGTTGCAGCAAGCTCCTGCAGGCGTTCGCCGTGTTGTGCGGTTCTTCGAGACGCTGCGCGGCCATGAGCTCGCGCAGGCAGTGGTTCTTCCTGTCAGTGAAACCGGCATGGTGCATGATACGGCGCTCCTGCAGAACCGCATTCTCCTCCTCGACCACCTCGATGAGTTTCAGAAGAGTGGGAATAAGCGCCGAAGAGGGTCCCGACCGGTGTATTACTGCATCGTTCGTCATTGCCACACCTGCAATCAGCCTGAGAAAGCTTCGATCTTGTCCGTTGCAAAATATGGCCAACCGCCATCAGACGAACCGTCACGGTCACCGCCTGCCGAAAGCGTCTCAGCAATGCCGATCCCTCCGGAGCTGGCAAAGAGCCCCGCGAACTGATCTGCTGCCAGGGATCGCCATATGCCCGCCGAGGGTCCGGTACCATAAGCTCCTGATTCGGACGCGGGCAGCAGTGACTCCAGCAAATTGCGCAGCACCATCCGCTCGAAATCCACATATGCCTCTGGCGCTGAGTCGCCTGATTGATTGGGTAATCTGCTCGGGAGCTCCGACGCAGCCGATCCAATCGCGACGCCCGACCCTGATTCGTGGCCGGCAACCCTCCCGAGGAGGCCAGCAAAATCCTGCGAAATGGCTTCGCCGTCCCTCATCGATTGAAGCTTCGCTGTGGCGGAGTTCATCCGCGCCGGGTCGGCGTTTCGCATCACGTCGACTATCAAATCTGATGGAATTGCAACGGCCATCGCACCTGCTCCCGATCATCTTCTGGCACTCATGTCACCACACGACCCTTGCCGGAAGCTTTTGGCCCGACCGTACTGGCCGCCTCCTGTGCCTGCTCCTCTTCTGACTTGCGTTCGGCCGAATCCCGGGCCTGTTTGAAGGCAGCGGATGAGATCTTCTCCCTCGCCCTCGCGGAGAGAAGCCTCTCTCTGATGCTCCCCGCCTCCTCCAGCACATTCTTCAGTTCCACGTCTCTTGCGGCGAGGTTGCGGAGAATGGCTGGTGTTGATGCAGCGTCGACGGTTCCGGCAATCGTCGCCAGTCTATCGATCTCAGCGATTGCGCCTTCGAGAACGGCTCTTCTCGTACTTTTCTGAACGAGCGCCGCCTCCAGGATCTTCACCATTTTGCCCTGTGCCACTGCGAGGCGCTGTAGACGTTTCTGCCGTTGCATCAGAAACCACCACGCAAGAGCCAGGACTGATAGGAGCTCATGAAGATGAGGATCCAATCGATCCAGATCATGTAGAACAGCAGGAAACCTCCAAGTATCACCACGCCCGTCGTAGCGTGATAAACCGACAGGTGCTGTGCAAATCTGTTTCCCATGCCCAGGGCGAGGTTCACGATGACGCCGTAGACCAGGAAAGGTGAAGCGAGACGCAACGCGAGCATCGACGTTTCGCTTATGACATTCACCATGCTGAGCATCAGCGCACCGATCGCAGGAGATTCGCCGGGCACGATTACCCTGTAGGACTCCATGATCGCGATCATCAGTTCGACGTGAAGTCCCATTGCGAAAACGAGCATTACCGCTGCTGATGAAACGAGTGTGGCAAGTGGCGAGCCAGTGTCGCCTTCCTCCAGCGGGACACCCGGAATACCCGCGAGGCCAATGAAATTGGAGATGGCAGTCGCTGAAAACTGCAGTGCGAGAAAGAAGAAGCGTGCCATGAGCCCAATTGCTGATCCTGTGAGTGTCTCCCAGATGATCATGTAGGGATGTTGCTCCTGCGCAAGCCTCCTCAATCCGCCTGTCACCTCTTCAAGCAGATAGGGAGAGAGCGAAGCCGTCAGAGCCATCGCTGCGAACAATCTCACATTCATGGGAACACGAGGGCTCGAAAAGCCCGGGGCGAAGAGAAGGCAGCCGCCAATCCGGCAGAACAGCAGGAAGAGCGCGAACAGTTGGAGCTCAAGGTTCTCCATCAGGAGAGCGATGCCATTACATCGAGCTTGATGCCTTTCGATATTTCTATGTGCGACAGCACTGGCAATGTGGGAAAGAGCCTGTCAACGATCAGCCTTACGTAGGGCCGCGCTTCCGGAGCAGTCACGAGAGCAAACTGATCGCCACGCTCTAGCAACGACTTCACGGCTGAGGTGAGTTCGGTGGCGAACTGTTCGATGAGACGGGGATCGATATCGAACTCCACGACGTCGCCCTTCGCATCCCGCTTGAGGCTCTGCAAGAAGGTAACGTCCCAGCGGTTGCCAAGGCGGACGATCCTGAGAGTCCCTTCCTGAGCCAGATCACCGCAGATCTGCTGGGCGAGTCGAAGCCGCACATGCTCCACGATCAACTCCGGCTTCCGCACGTAGGGCGCCACCTCTGCGACAGCCTCGAGTATGAGGTGCAGATTGCGGATCGATATTCTTTCTGAAAGGAGTAACTTGAGGATCGCCTGAAAACCGGAGAAGGAAAGAAGTGACGGGCATGTCTCGTCGAGCAATCTCTTGTACTCGGGGTCGAGCCTATCGGTCAGGCCCCGCAAGTCCTTGTAGGACATGAGATTACCCAGGTTGTTGCGAATGACCTCGGAAAGATGAGTCAGCATCACCGACATCGGATCAACCGGAACATGACCTGCTGCCCTCAGTTCAGCGGCAAACACGTCAGGATACCAATAGGCCTCCATGCCGAATGCCGGCTCTCTGACTTCGTCACCGGGAAGTGCCGGCTTCGGCTTGCCGCCGGGAATGACGAGGAGTTCACCGAGCCGGAGCTCGAAGGCCGCGGCCGTTGTGCCGTGGATTCGGATGCCGTAGCTCCGTGCAGGAATCAGGAGGTCGTCACTCAGACGGATGTCGGGGATTACAAAACCGAACTCCTGAGCAAAGCGCCGGCGCATCTTGGCTACGCGATGCGCCAGCTCACCATGTGCGACCAGCATCGCGGCCGAAATCTGCCGACCAAGGCGGAGCTCGATCTCGGCGGTGCGCAGGAGCTCCTTGACCGAGTTGCGCTCGTCTTCCTGCCGGGTTGCCTCCTCCTCACGGATTCTTTCCTCGGCCGCATGACGTATCCGTGCGCTCTGCCGGTTGATTGCAGCAGCACCCGCAAACAGCATGGCTGACAGCAATGCAAACGGGAAGAAAGGAAGCCCGGGAACGAGCGCAAGAACTGCCAGCAATCCACCAGCAACCAGCAGAGCACGCGGAAAGGCGCCGAGTTGGAGAAAGATCGTCTCCTGTGCCGCGCCACGGTTTCCCCCCTTGGAAACCAGCAGGCCAGCAGCCAGCGAGACGATCAGCGCCGGAATCTGTGTGACTAACCCATCGCCGACAGAGAGCTGGACATAGGTGTCAGCTGAGTCAGAGAAGCTCATCCCATGCCGGAACATGCCGATGATGATGCCACCAATAATGTTGACGCCGGTGATGATGATGCCTGCAATCGCATCTCCCCGCACGAACTTCGAGGCTCCGTCCATCGATCCGAAAAAGGAACTCTCCTGCTCCAGTTCGGCCCTTCGGCGGCGCGCTTCTTTTTCGTCGATGAGACCAGCCGACAGGTCAGCGTCGATCGCCATCTGCTTTCCGGGAATGGCGTCGAGCGTGAACCGGGCCCCCACCTCCGCAATGCGCGTGGCGCCTTTGGTGATGACGATGAAGTTGATTGTGATCAGAATCAGGAAGACGATGAGCCCGATGACAAAGTCGCCACTCATGACGAGCTTTGAAAAGCCCCCCACCATATGGCCAGCAGCATTCGGCCCTTCATGCCCATGCGCGAGAATAAGCCGCGTGGTTGCCACGTTGAGCGACAGGCGCAGCATCGTCGCGATCAGGAGAACGGTCGGAAACGCTGAGAAGTCGAGCGGCCGGGGAATCCATAGTGCCACCATCAGAATGACCACCGACAGCGTGATTGAGAGTGCAAGGCCCATGTCCAGAAGTAAGGCCGGTATGGGTAGAAACAAGACAATCAGAATCGCAACGATGCCGATCGCAAATCCGATGTCGCGATTTCCGCCCAGTCGTCCCGAATTCTCAACCGGCAGGGCGCGGGTGGCTTCAGGCATGACTCATTCCCTCATGAACAGGGCATCCCCCGGCAGAATTCAGAATCCAGTTTCAATATGCTGGTAGACCTGCTCGGTGAAGCTCATGAGCTGGGCAGAAGCTACGGGCGCCAGCAGCAGCAAAGCTGCGAAGATAGCGAGTATCTTGGGCACGAATGTAAGTGTCGCTTCCTGTACCTGTGTGAGTGCCTGAATCAGCGCGATGAAGACACCGACCAGGGTTGCCGCCCCAACGGCTGGCCCAGAACCCACGATGACGGCCCAGATGGCATCTTGCACGAGCTTGAGAGCGTCCGCTTCGTTCATGGTTCGGTGATCCTGTAGCCCAGGGAGAGGTCAAGTCTGGTCCCGTCCTGCAGCACGGCGACGGGTCCGCTCTTGCCGATCTCAACGGCGCTGACCAAACCCGAACTCCTGCCGTCAAGGCTGCTCAACGTCTTTCCGACCATGGACGCTGCAACGGCTGCAGCGGAGGACGAAATAAGCTGGTCCAGCTTGTCATTCAGCTTGATCGATTGTTCGACGTTGGAGAACGACGCCAGTTGAGC
>CAIYXE010000606.1 GCA_903930095.1 uncultured Hyphomicrobiales bacterium | reverse complement strand
GAAGATGACAATGTCGCGCGAGCAGATTTCCACACGCGCTGGCTCGAGCCATGGCTCGAGGCCAACGCCCACAAGCTGAACCGTTAAGGGAGGATGGCGCTGAGATGAAGACGCGGTATTCCTATGGAGGTGACGAGCACATCTTCGTCGAGTGCGACGAAGAGATGTCTCTCGAAGCCTTCTTTAGATCGCTGTCCATGGCGACGGCGATCAAGAAGGCGAAGATCAAGGGCGTGACCGAGATCTGCCCGGCCAACGCCTCGATGCAGGTGAAGTTCGATCCCGACGTGATCAAGCCTTCCGACATGCTGAAGGAGTTGAAGGCGATCGAGAAGGCGGCGGCCAAGGCCAAGCCCGTCATCAAGTCGCGCATCATCGAGATCCCGGTGTACTACAATGATCCGTGGACGCATGAAACGCTGATGCGCTTCCGCGAGCGCCACCAGGATCCGAACTCGACCGACATCGAGTATACCGCGCGCATCAACAACCTTGATGGCGTCGATGGGTTCATCAAGGCGCATTCGGGCGCACCGTGGTTCGTTTCCATGGTGGGCTTCGTGGCGGGGCTGCCTTTCCTCTACCAGATGGTGGACCGGAAGCGGCAGATCCAGTCGCCCAAATATCTCCGCCCCCGCACCGATACGCCGAAGCTCACGGTGGGCCATGGCGGCTGCTTTGGCGCCATCTATTCGGTGCGTGGTGCCGGCGGCTATCAGATGTTCGGCATCACGCCCGTTCCGATCTACGACCCCAGCCAGAAGATCAAGCACCTGAAGGATTTCATGTGCCTGTTCCGCCCCGGCGACATCGTGAAGTGGAAACCCATCGACCGCGCCGAATATGATGCGACCGTCGCAGCGGTCGAGAAGGGTAAGTTCAACCTGAAAATGAAGGACGTGACCTTCGACCTCGCCGAGTTCAAGAAGGACATGGATGGCTACAATGCCAAGCTGATGGGGGCGCTCAATGGCCGTTAAAGTCATCAAGCCCGGCCTTTCGACCACGGTGCAGGACCTCGGGCGGCCCGGCTACTACAACATCGGCATTCCGCTGTCGGGCGGCATGGACCGCCTGGCGCTCAAAGCCGCCAACCTGCTCGTCGGCAACAAGGAGGGTGCGGCTGTTCTCGAGGCCGTGTTCATGGGGCCTGAACTGCAGTTCACCGAGGATGCGACGGTGGCGGTGACGGGTGCTGACCTGCCGCCCCGCGTCAATGGCGACCCGCGCGAAACCTGGACCTCCTTCAAGGTGAAGAAGGGCCAGACGCTGTCCTTCGACTTCCTCAAGAAGGGTGCCCGCGCCTATATCGCGATCTCGGGCGGCATCGACGTTCCCGTCGTGCTGGGATCGCGCTCCACCTACACGCTGGGTGCGCTTGGCGGGTTCAAGGGCCGCAAGCTCGAAGCGGGCGACAAGTTGCCCGTGGGCAAGGGCAGGGCGGCCCGCGAAGGCCGCACAATCCCGGAGAAGCTGCGCCGTGCAACGGCCGCGCCGGCGGAACTGCGCATGCTGCCCGGCCTTTATTGGCACCGCATCACCGAGGCGGCGGGCAAGCGGTTCTTCGAAGACGTGTGGAAGGTGGCGCCCGAGGCGGACCGCATCGGTTACCGCTTCCGTGGCGGCAAGCCGCTCGAATTCGTTCCGCGCGAGCAGCCATTTGGCGCAGGCTCGGACCCTTCCAACATCGTCGATGCCTGCTATCCTTATGGCTCGATCCAGGTGCCCGGCGGCACGGAGCCGATCGTTCTGCACCGCGACGCGGTATCGGGCGGCGGCTACTTCATGGTTGGCACCGTGATCTCCGCCGACATGGACCTGATCGGGCAGTTGCAGCCGCATACGCCGGCGCGCTTCGTGGAAGTGACCATGGCGCAGGCGCTGAAGGCGCGGAAGGATCAGGCAAGACTCTACGACAAGATCAAGTCATCTCTTTGAGGAACACGCACATGAACGGTAATCTTCTCTCCACCCTCTGGCCCCAGTCGCAAGTCGCGCATAAGGCGGTCATCCTCGGGCTTGGCGTCGCGCTGCTGACGCTCGCCTCCAAGGTGCAGGTGCCCTTCTGGCCGGTGCCGATGACGCTGCAGGTGCTGGCCGTGCTGATGATTGGCGCCACGGCAGGCGCAAGGCTGGGTGCCGCAACGGTGCTGGCATGGCTGGCGCTCGGCGCCGTCGGCGTTCCGGTCTTCGCCACGGGTGCGGGACTGGCCTACATGGCAGGGCCCACGGGCGGCTATCTCGCGGGCTTCCTCGCCGCCGCCGCCGCCGTGGGCTATCTCGCCGACAAGGGCCATGGCCGCACCATCGTCTCGGCGTTGCTCATGCTGCTGGTGGGTGTCGCCATCATCTACGCACTCGGCCTTGGCTGGCTGGCGAACCTGATCGGTGCGGAGAAGGCGGTCACGGCGGGTCTCATGCCCTTCATTCCGGCTGAGGTCCTGAAAGTGGCGCTGGGCACGGCCATCCTCACGGCGGCCTGGAAGCAGGCGAAGCGGTAATCCGATGAAGCGCAAGGCGGGACAGAAGCCCAAGGTCGATCCGATCACCCTCTCGGTCGTGCGCGGCGTCCTCGAGACGACGCAGCGCGAGATGACCCTGTCGCTGGAGAAGACGGCACGATCCTCCGTCTTCAACCTGGCGCATGATTATTCGACGGCTCTGTTCAATGCGAAGCCGGAGATGATTCTGCAGGGACAGGACATTCCGATCCACCTGGGTTCTCTGATCCCCGCCATGAAGGCCGTTGCCAAATTCTTCGAGGGTGACATCCACGAAGGCGACCTGATCCTCCACAATGACCCGGCCTTCGGCGGCAGCCATGCCATCGACACCTGCATGTACAAGCCTGTCTTCTACAAGGGCAAGCTCGTCTACTGGACAGTGTGCAAGGGCCACCTGACCGACATCGGCGGGCCGGTGCCCGCCGGCTACAACCCCAATGCCAAGGAAATCTACGCCGAGTGCCTGCGCATTCCGCCGGTGAAGATCTGGGACAAGGGCAAGCCGCGCAACGACGTGCTCAACATGATCTTCACCAATATGCGCGCCAGGCGCGACCAGGAGGGCGATTTCAACGCGCTGATCGGCGCCTGCCAGGTGGGTGAGCGCAACCTGATCGCCATGCTCGACAAATATGGGCAGGCAACGGTCGATG
>CAIYXE010000605.1 GCA_903930095.1 uncultured Hyphomicrobiales bacterium | reverse complement strand
CCTGCAGCTTCCTCCGTAGTGGGGCTGTCCTTCGGGGTCGCACGAGGGCAGTGCACTTGCCAGCGCCTGCTTGCGCGAACAGAAACACGGGTAGACCGCGCCCATGGACCAAAGCGTGCGGATGTTTCGTTCATAGGTCCCGACGTGCTCGCTTTGGATCCGTACCGGCCTTTCCCATTCAAGTCCGAGCCATGCGAGGTCTTCGAAGATGGCTGACACGAATTCCGGCCGGGCCCGCGTCTCATCCGTATCCTCGATGCGGAGCAGCAGGCGTCCGCCCGTCTCCTCAGCCATCCTGGCGTTGAGCAGCGCGGAAAAGGCATGGCCCAGATGAAGCAGGCCGTTGGGGCTTGGCGCAAAACGGAAGACTGGGCGGGTCATGGACGTGCTCTTGCAGTCAAATCCCTGCGGGGTCAAACAGGGCCATGAGATGCCTGCACAGCGAAGGAGATCTTGCCCTGGCGGTCGAACGGCTGACGGTTGCCGAGCCACGCTTTGCGCAGGTTGTCGCGCGGCACGGCCTGCCGCCGTTGCGGCAGTGCGAGCCAGGACTGAAAAGCCTCCTCCGGATTGTTACCGACCAGCTCATTTCCCTCAAGGCTGGAGAAGCGATCTGGAGCAGGCTCGAACCTGCACTCGAGCCTTTTTCCCCTGAGGCGGTTCTTGCCTGCCCGCAAACGGACCTCCGGGCACTGGGCCTTTCCGGCGCCAAGGCGTGCACCCTTCATGCGGCAGCCCTGGCGGCAGGAGACGGCCTGTTGACGGGCGACGAGACTGCCTTGCCGAGGCTGTTGCAGGTTCGGGGAATCGGACCGTGGACGGCCAACGTCTACCTTCTTTCGGCACTCGGCTTTGCCGATGCCTGGCCGGCGGCAGATCTTGCGCTGCAGAGTGCTGTGATGGACCTTTTGTCCCTGCCCGCGAGACCCAGCCTGCGCGATATGGCGACGCTGGGTGAGGGCTGGCGGCCTGATCGGTCGGCGGCTTGCCTTCTTTTGTGGAGCCACTACCGCGCCATGAAAGGCATGCCGCAGGCCTGAGCGAGGGGTCTTCACAGGATTGCCACACTGGATATAGTAAGTATCAGGGAATCGACCCTGTGAGGTGTGCTTGCAATTCGTGCCGGTTGCGCCGGAAGCCTGCCCAGCCCTGGTTCTCAACGCGGATTTCCGCCCGTTGAGCTACTATCCCTTGTCACTTTGGAGCTGGCAGGACACGATCAAGGCGGTCTTCCTGGATCGCGTGAATATCGTTTCCGAGTATGACAAGGTAGTGCGAAGCCCGAGCTTCGAGTTCCGGCTACCCAGCGTTGTATCCCTCAAGACCTATGTGAAGCCGTCGCGGACACCAGCCTTCACGCGGTTCAACGTGTTCCTCCGTGACCGCTTCACCTGCCAGTATTGCGGTATCCATGATGAGCTCACCTTCGATCATGTCGTACCGCGGTCCAAGGGTGGCCAGACAACCTGGGAGAACGTTGTTGCAGCCTGTTCACCCTGCAACCTGACGAAGGGCGGCTATCTGCCGCACCAGATCAACATGTTCCCGGCCCAGAAACCCATTCGGCCCTCAGTTGCTCAGCTGCACCGCAACGGCCGGTTCTTCCCGCCCAACTACCTTCACGAAAGCTGGCAGGATTATCTCTACTGGGATACCGAACTCGATCCCTGAGATCTCATTCCCGCCATCGAAACCACAGCCAATCCCAGAGAGATCAGCGCATTCCAGCCGGCGAGCGAGAGGCCGAGGATGCGAATTGCGGCGGTGTCACAGAGGATCACGGGCTTACCGAGATCGGGGAGTCCGCCCGAGAAATCCGGTTGGTTGCCGCAGGTGCTGGGTCCGAGCCACCATTTCCATTCGACGCCAGCGTGATACACTCCGAATGCCATGCTCCCGAGCCACAGGATGGCAAGCACGCCAAGCCATGAGCGCGCCAGCACCGGATGGCTGGGAGCGGAGATGGCCGCCAGCACCGCCAGCGGCAAGGCGGCGTAATAGGCCCAGCGCTGCCACAGGCAGAGTTCGCAGGGAGCATAACCCAGAAACTCGAAGAGCCAGGCACCTGTAAGGGTGGCAAGTGCCCCGGCAAAAACCAGCAGCGCCGCACTCCGCGGCGTGATGACGCTCAACATGATATCATGGTCCCGGCGCTTCCACTGTCACTCCAGAACATATAGAGCCTGAGGAAAGGCCTTGCCGCAATGGCCATGTTCAGCCCCGGCGCCAGTGCCCCGTCATGCCTGTGCCTCGACACGAAGCTTCAGTCGGAATCCGGTTTCGAACCACGCAGCTTCTTGGTTGTTGACCGCTTGGCCTTCGACTCGAGACGCCGTGTCTTGGAGGCGCGGGTCGGCCGGGTTGCGATGCGGCGTTTCGGGCGTTGGGCGGCCTTGCGCAGGAGCGCAACGAGTTTCTGGAGTGCGATCTCGCGGTTACGCTCCTGCGAGCGTGTTTCCTGCGCAGTGATCACCAATACGCCGTCCTTGGTCAGCAATCTCCCCGCAATGGGCTGCAGCCGCTGTTTCAGGTCATCGGGCAGGAAAGCACGCGCCACATCGAAACGCAGTTCGGCAGCCGTCGAAACCTTGTTGACATTCTGCCCGCCCGGACCCGAGGCGCGCGAGAAGGCCCAGACGATCTCATCCTCGTCGATGGATACTGAATCGGTGATCCGGATCATGGCGAAAGCTTCTCGCCCTTTACGGTTGACGGCGCAAGAGAGGCAAATTAAGCGAAATCGGGCTTGCCTCTGTGGCGGAATGGTAGACGCGGCAGACTCAAAATCTGTTGCTCGCAAGGGCGTGGGGGTTCGAGTCCCTCCAGGGGCACCAGCCTGGCGTATCGTGTCGCCGCAGATTGGACTGATTCCTGTGATGTCAGGGTGGCTTGGCAGGGCTTGCAATACCGGGAGTGGCCGAAGCTTGTCGACCGTACGACATATTCTCCTTCTGCTGTTCCTGGCAATCGTGGCCACATCGCAGGCCTCCGCTTCGGGTCCATCGCTGTTGTTCGATCCGGCGACAGGGGAGGTTCTCTCGCAGGACCGGGCCGGCGAGCCATGGTACCCGGCCTCGCTCACCAAGCTCATGACGGCCTATGTGGTGTTCCAGAAGATTAAGGCCGGCCAACTCACGCTCGAGCAGAAGGTGCCCGTCTCCGAACTGGCGCATTCGCAACCACCGAGCAAGATCGGTGTGCCTGCGGGAAAAACCGTGGGCGTCAATTTCGCGCTTCAGGCGCTTCTCATCCATTCCGCCAATGACATGGCTTATGTGCTGGCCGAAGCTGCCTCAGGAAGCATTGCGGCCTTTTCCGCCGAGATGAATGCCCAGGCCCGCAAGCTTGGAATGACGGGCAGCCATTTCGTCAATCCGAACGGCCTGTTCGATCATCGCCACATCAGCACGGCGCGTGACATCGCCATTCTGGCGTCGGCTCTACTCCGGGACTTCCCCGAACACACTCACTATTACTCACAACGCTCGCTCGCCGTGGGTCAGCGGAAGCTGTCCAACCGCAATGCGCTTCTCAGGCAGATGCCTGAGGCAGACGGCATGAAGACAGGGTTCGTCTGCAGTTCCGGCTTTAACCTGGTGGCAACCGCCACCAAGGGCGGCCACAAGCTGGCGGCAGTGATATTCGGCGCCAACAACGGCAAGCACCGCGCAGACCTTGCCGAGATGCTGCTGGTCGACGGCTTCTCGAGACCGGTCGGCACAAGGGCCAAGCTGCAATCCATTGCCAATGTGAAGACAGGTTCGCTTGTACCGGCCGATATGTCGAAACAGGTCTGCAAGCAGAAGCCATTGGCAATTGCCCTGTCCAAGGATCTGCAGGGCTGGGGAATATCTTTCGGCAACTATGAATCGCCCGCCACGGCCGACATGGCCTTGCGCGGCCGGATGCTCAGCGAAGCTGGGATCGCGCTTCCCGGAACACCCGGCATCATCCGCCTGCCCGAGAAGCGGGGTTTTGCCGCGGCGATGTGGAACCTGGACCAGGCGGCGAGTGAAGCTGCCTGCACCCGCTATCGCGCCGACAACGCACCATGCGAGGTGATCACACCCGAGACCTTCGCAACCATCGCGGCACTTGTTCCCGATCCGCCGCCACCCAAGCCAGCCCCAGCTGCCCAGGGCTCCGACGGCAGCAAGTCCACGAAGAAACCCGCCCGCACGAAGAAAAAGAAGAACTGATCTAGATGATCCACCGTGTGGGACTGGGGATTGCCTGCGCCCTCTGCGCTGCAGCGCTCTATGGCCTTGTGCCGAACTTTGCACGGGCCGGCTTTGAAAATGGCATTCCGCCCATCGAGAGCACGCTGTTCCGCACCTTCGTCATCGCAACGGCCTTCAGCATCATTGCTGTTGCACAGGGCGTTCAGCTCACGATCCCGAGAGCGGCGGTGCCGAGCTTCCTCGGGCAATCGGTTTCGACCTTCTTCGTCTCCGTGGCCTATCTTGGCTCGGT
>CAIYXE010000604.1 GCA_903930095.1 uncultured Hyphomicrobiales bacterium | reverse complement strand
GGTGAACACGCCGAAGGGTGACGACTCGCTCACCGAAATGCTGTTGACGGTCAGCGGCCGGTCGTCTGTCACCTTTGCGCCGGGAATGGGTTTGCCGCTGGCGTCGTAAACATTCCCCGAGCCGTCGTCCAGGATCGTCGCGGTGCCTGCGTCGGCCGCCCCTTCAGGCAGGGTAGCGGTCAGGGTGAACGCCTCCGGTCCTTCGAAAGGCTTGTCCTCGGTCGTGGTCACACTCACGAAGAAGTCCACCACCTTCGCCGGCAGCGTCACGCTGCCGCCTGTGACCGGAAGATCCTTCCTCGCTCCGGTGGCGTCGAAGTAGTAGGCGCTCATCGCCGGGTTGTAGTCCTGCGGTACGCCGTTCAGCGAATCCGTGCCGCCAGGCACATCGGCCAGGGTCAGCTTGATGGTGGTTGGTGCCGACTTCGGTGCGTTCAACTTGACGCTGAAGACCGCATTCGATCCCTCGGCCACGGCGGGTACATCCGCCACGTCGATCGTGCGGACGATGAACACGGGCATGCCTGGGTCTGTGATGTGTCCCAGCCGCAGGTCCATGTCGCCGAAAGCGTTGTCGGTGATGGTGTAGTCGAGGAAAAGGATGTCACCTCCACCACTGGTGCCAATCGTCACCCCGTCACCGCCCGGCGCTACACGTGTGAAATCCACCCAGCCCGGCTTGGTGATCGGGTCACCAGCCAGGTCCACCAATGGCAGGTTTGCGGCCTTGTAGGCGTCGATCGTGGACTGGTCCACCCACTTCACGAAGCCCATGAAGGTGTTCACCGTCTCGCCCGTGCGTGAGATGTCCACGGTGAAGCGCCACTGGAAGCCGGCACGGGACGGATCCTGGTCAATGTTGGTGGTGCCCGCCGGAGCGTCGTCACGGATGCCTGCCGAGAAGCCCATCGGGCTCCATTCCGGGGTGAAGCGCAGGAAGCTCTGCAACTGCGTGAGTTGTTCAACCGTCAGCGGCTGCACGTTCACGTTGCGCAGTTGGATGTTCGGGTCCGGCTGGCGCACCGAACTGCCTGTGTCCTCTCCCACCAGGACCACTGCCGACTTGATGTCGCTGGTGAAGGGGTTGGCGTTGGAAGCCGTGAAGTAGCTGTAGTTGATCCAGGAGAAGGTGGTGACCGCATTCTGGAAGCCGTCGCCAATGGACTTGGGCAGGTCGATGTTCAGGTCACCGTCGAGGGTGGCGCCGATGCGCGCGATTGCCTCGCCGGGATTGCCTGCGCCGACCAGGTTGGCCACGTCCAGCACGTAGGTTCGTGCCTGGATGCCCGGCAAACCGCGGGCTCGGTTGGCCAGCACAGACTCCACGACTGTTGTGATGCCATCAACGTCGGCATCGGCAGGTGGCGCAATGGGCGCGAGGAAGGTGTCGGCCCCGTCTGCGGTGATCGAGTACCTGACCGATGCCGTGTCCTTGGCGCGGCCACCGGTGTCGGCGATCGTGTACTGGAAGCCATCTGTGCGCCAGTCGAGTTCAACCACGCGCGCCACGGTCTTCTCGGTCTGCCCGATGTCACTGCCACCCGAATTCGGCGTGTAGCGCAACCTGCCACTCTGCAGGTCTTGCAGGGTGAGCACCACCGACTGACCGAGTGCAACGGTTGTCCAGGCATCCGTCTCGCCAGTGCCGCGGTTGACTTCGAGCACGCCCGTCGCGCTGGTGGCCGTGATCTCGAAGCGGCGTCCCGCGTGCTCGTAAAGCGTTTCGCCGTTCGAGTTGATGTACAGCGTGCCGTCGGCCAATTCGGCCTGCTTTGCAAAACCCGATTTGATCGAGGCTGGCAGGTCAGCAAAGGCGACGCTGATGGCATTGCCCCGCAGATCGGTGTAAGCGATGGACTGGATCGACAACTGCGCACCGGGTGCGGGTTTGTCGTTGCGCGTGATGATGTTGGCGCTGCTCGACCCCTTCAGGCTCAAGGTAAAGGCATCGTCAATCGCATCCGGCCGGTCGTCATCAAATGGCCCGCTGTCTTTGGGAGGCGTGCCGTCGGCTCCTGGCGGTGCGTCAGGGAACTTGTCACCCGTGCCGTCGTCCACGATGGTGCCGGTACCCGCGGCCAAAGTGCCGCCGCTGTTGGTGGCGCTCAGCGTGAAGGCCTCGGCCCCCTCGAAGGTGGTGTCCTGGATGATCGGCGTGCGTACCAGCGCCTTGCCCGAGGCGTCCAGGGTGATGGCGCCGCCGGTGTAGGCCACCCAGGCC
>CAIYXE010000603.1 GCA_903930095.1 uncultured Hyphomicrobiales bacterium | reverse complement strand
GTGTCCTCGGTCAGGTCATCTCTTCTTCAGGCTGATCTCATAGACATGCCCGTACAGACTGAAGAAGGCGGGGTAGCGTTCCGGATCGCAAACACGAATCTTGTCGAACTGTTCGGCGATCGACTTGCCCGGATCGAGCTCGCTGTCGGCTGGCGTACGGCGCAGGAAGTAGGTCGGCTCGATGGCGGGCTGCGGCACCGGCTGTTCTCCCCGGCCGATAATGGCGGTCACCTCATCCATCAGCGCCAGCTCCGCCTCGAAGAGAGCCATGTTGATCTCGTCATGGAGCGCATGGAGCGGTATATCGAATGTTCTCTTTGCCCAGACATCGCCACTGTCGACCTTTTCGGCAACCGAGATCGCCGAGAGTGTGATGGCGCTGGCACCCCCAATGATGGCCCAGACATGGGGGCTCCACCCCCGGCCCCTGGGCAGATCACTGGCATGCAGGACGACGGCATGGCGGTACAGGCTCAGCCGTTCAGGAGAGAGAATCTCGGTGCAGGAAACTAGGAACAGCACGTCACCGCCTGCAAGACGGCGCGCTTCATGGTGCAGCGCCACGTCGTCCACACCACGCCGCCGGTCCCGCCACGCGTCGAGCCAGGGCACCACTGGGTGGTGCGGGTCGGAACAGAGGAGGTCGATCTTCATGCCAGCGCTCCGAGCCCCATCTCGCCCATGACGCGCTGCGTGCCGGCGCCGTCGCAGATCGGGGCGGCCTTGGCCGAAAGCGCCGAGAGACAGGAAGGTGACATCGCCATCTTCAGGGTTTCGCGAAGGCGGTGCGGAAAGCCGGTAGAAGACAGCGGGCCGGGGTCCAGCGCTGCACCCGCGGCAATCATACTGCGGGCGATGGCGGACTGGTTGGCGGCGGTTTCCATGATGATGGTGGGAAGGCCGAGGCAGCAGCGTTCCCACGTCGTTGTTCCCGCAGCACCGATCGCGAGGTCTGCGTCCGCCATCAGGCGGAGCATGTCGGCGATGTCGATGGCAAGCTCGGCTTTCCAGGGCAGTTGCGCTGCAAGATCCCGGACGCGCTGCAGGGCAGGCGCGCTGCGGCCCATCACGATGGTGACACGGGATTCCAGCGGCAGGGGAACGGTCGTCATGGCGGAGAGTATGCGCGAGGTGGCATCGGCCACGTCAACCCCCCCCATGGAGATAAGCAGATGCCGCGGCGGCCGCCCCGCCCGGGCGGCAAGGGCCTTGTCGCGGAGCGCCGCAAAGGCGGGCTTCAGCAGCGCATAGCGGGGCCCAAGAAGGCAGGTGGCTGTGCCGGGCAGGAGGTCCGCATAATCCTCTTCGCTGCGTCCGAGGTTCTGGTCCAGCAGCAGGTCGGCGCGGTGGGGCCGGTCAGCCAGATCATCGATGACCATCAGCTTCCGGGCGCCGGGCCGGACCTGATCCTCCCAGCGCGCATCGAAGGCGTAGTGGTCGAGAATGAGCCAGTCGGCAGGCGCGTGATCCAGAATGGCGCGGGTCTCACCAGAATCGCGCTCCGAGGTGACACCTGCCCAGGCGGCGTGGGCCGGAGGGCCTGGGGGAGCCGCATCCGCCGGCGGCGGCAGCAGCGAGACGGGAAACCCCCGTGCCTCCATGCGATCCGCCAGATGGCCCGGGAGGTTGCGGGTGATGAAGTGGCAGATCACGCCCTTTTCGCGCAGCGCATCGGCTAGCGTCAGGCAGCGCATGACGTGGCCTGTGCCGATCTCGATCGAGGCGTCCGTGCGGAAGACTGCGCGCATTGCGAGGTGATTCGGCTAGTTGATGCGGCGGAAACCGGCGTGGCAGACCGGCCCCTCGAGCAGCGTGTTCACGTCCCGCCCGCCCTCGCATTCGGCGATCAGGGCGAAGACGGGATCGAGCGCCCCGGTGTAGCGGTCGATCACCTCAGGGGTATGGGCGAGGCAGGCATAGGTGCCGGTGGCTGCGAGATATCCGCGCTTCAGCATCTCCTGCGTCATCAGCGTCTTGTAGGCGAGCGCGTTGGGGCCCGCAAAACTGAAGGTGGCCAGCGCCGGAAGGCCCGCGTGGCTTATCTTCAGGCTATGCCGGTCCGCCAGCTGCTGCCAGCGGCTGCGGATGGTGCTGCCGATTTCGGTGATCCGCTCCCACGTGCGTTCGCGCGCCATCACCTCGAGCGTCTTGAGCGCGGCGGATGGTCCGATGCGTTCGGTCCAGAAGGTGGAGGAAATGAAGGTCGTCTGTGCCGCCTCCATCACCTCGCGGCGGCCGACGATGGCATTGATGGCGTAGCCATTGCCCAGCGTCTTGCCGAACACGGCCATGTCCGGCTCGACGCCGTATTTCAGGTAGAGCCCGCCAAACGTCTCGCGGAAGCCCGAGGTGCATTCATCGAAGACCAGCACGATGCCGTTGCGGCTTGCAAGATCGCGCACCTTCTGGAGGAAGCCGTCCCTGGGCTCCGCGTTGCGAACCACTTCCATCTTGATGACGCCGACCTTGCCAGTGGCGACGATCGCCTCGATGGCTGTCAGATCATTGTAGTTGAAGGGGTGGACCACGCCGCGCAGCGCCTTGGGCACGCCCGCCGGATCGAGGCCGGGCAAGAGGTGGCCGGCAAGGCTGTCATCAGCGCCGAGATTGGCGGAGAGATACCAGTCATGCCAGCCGTGATAGCCGCACACTGCTACGCCATCCTTGCCCGACGCCGCGCGTGCGATGCGGATTGCTACTGCATTGGCCTCACCTCCCGAGCGGGTGAGGCGCACCATGTCGGCAAAGGGCGCGATCTCGATGAGTTTCTCGGCGAGCCAGACCTCCTCCGGGCAGTTGAGTGTGGACATGTTGCCGTTCCC
>CAIYXE010000602.1 GCA_903930095.1 uncultured Hyphomicrobiales bacterium | reverse complement strand
GCTGGCAGGGCCGCGGCATCCGCCGCCCTGCCGGACCTTTCGTCATGCACGCCGGACCTGATGGCATGAGCCCTGATCACACCCCCACCGCTATCAGCGTCAAAGGCATCCGCAAGGCCTTCGGGCCTACCGTTGCCGTCGATGACGTGTCCTTCGACATCCACCCCGGCAGCGTGCACGCGCTGCTCGGTGAAAATGGAGCCGGGAAGTCGACGCTGGTCAAGCTTCTCTCCGGCCTGATGCTGCCCGATAGCGGTTCGATCGAGGTGGAAGGCCGGTCCGTCACCCTGGGTTCGCCGCGTGCCTCGCACCGCTGCGGCATCCAGACCGCTTTCCAGGAGATGACGCTGATCCGCGATCTCTCCGTGCTCGACAACATGATGCTGCCCTATGCGCCCTTGGGCGTGACGGGCATGATCCGCCGCCGCAGCGCGCGCGCCGCCATCGACCGCCACCTCGAAGAGCTGGGCTTTTACGTCGACCTAGACGAGGAGGTCGGCCGCCTCGACCTCGCCCTGCAGCAGAAGATCGAGATCGCCCGCGCGATCTATCGCGAACCCCGCATCCTGCTTCTTGACGAGCCGACCTCGACGCTCTCGGGCGAGGACGTCGACTGGCTGGGCGGGCTGATCGCAAGGCTGAAGGCCGCCGGCAAGACCATCGTCTTCATCTCGCACCGCATGCGCGAGGTCCGCGCCTTCTGCGATACTCTGACCATCCTGCGCAACGGACGCCACATCCTCACCACCGGTGTCGACCATATCTCGGACTCGGACGTGATCGAGAAGATCGTCGGGCGCAGCATCTCCCAGACGTTCCCGCCCCGCCCCAAGGACCGTTCGAGCTTCGGCGCCCCGGTTCTCGCGGCGCGCAGCCTCAGGGCCGGCAACAAGCTGGAGGACGTCTCTTTCGACCTGCACAAGGGCGAGATCCTCGGCATCGCGAGCCTGCAGGGCATGGGACAGCTCGACCTCTTCCTCGCCTGCTTCGGCATGACGGAGGTGAAGTCGGGCGACATCCTCGTCGATGGCCGCAAGACCGCCATCACTTCACCCGTCGATGCGATGACGGCGGGCGTCTCGATGGGCCTCGTGCCTGAGGACCGCAAGACGGAGGGTCTGTTCCTCAAGCTCGACGGCCGCACCAACGCCTCGCTTCCCGTCATCAGCCGCTTCGCGCCACGCGGGCTGATCCGCATTGAGGAAGAAGAAGCCGCCGTCCGGCGGGCCTTCGCCACGGTCGAGGTCAATGAGCGCGCGCTGTGGACAAGGGCTGGCGCCTTCTCCGGCGGCAACCAGCAGAAGATCGCCATCTCGAAATGGCTGGTGGCGCAGAGCCGCATCCTGCTGCTGTTTGATCCCACGCGCGGCATCGACGTGGGCACCAAGCATGAACTCTATGTGATGATGCGCAACTTCGCCAATGCCGGAGGCTCCATCCTCTTCCATTCGACCGAGGTGCCCGAACTGGTGCATCTGTGCGACCGAGTTCTGGTTCTCTATGCCGGCCGCGTGGCCGCCGAGATCGGCAGCGAGAAGCTGAGCGAAAGCGCCATCATGCGCCCGGCACTGGGCCATGACCACCACGACGAGGGGCAGGCCGCATGAATGACGCCTCCGTTCCCTGGGTCCGCCGCGCACTGGCCTCCAACAGCGGCGTGCTGATCGCAGCACTCGTCTTCGCCGTGCTGCTCGGCACCGTCGCCGGCATTAACACCGGCCCCCTCACCTATTTCGACATCTCCTTCATGTCGAGCGGCGGCGCCACCTCGGCCCTGGCGGCGATCGGGCAGACCATCGTCATCCTGTCGGGCGGCTTCGACCTGTCGGCAGGTGCGGTGATCTCGCTCGTCAACGTCTTCCTCGCGCAGAGCATGGACCCCGCCAACATGGAGGCGAGCGTCCTGCTGTGGAGCCTCGCGGGCATCGGCATCGGCATGCTGTGCGGCGCCTTCAACGGCATCTTCATCGCCTTCCTCCGGCTGCAGCCGATCGTCGTCACACTCTCCACCATGTTCATCATTCAGGGCGTGACGCTGCTGTTGATGGACAAGCCGGGCGGCTTCGTCTCGCCCTCCATCGGCGCCTTCTACATGGGCGATGCGATTCCGGGTTGGATTCCCATGCCGCTCGTTGTCGTCGGAGGCGTGCTGCTCGCCTGGGCCTGGCTGAAGCGCACCCGCCTTGGCACCGCCATCTACGCCGTCGGCAGCGACCCTGATGCAGCGGCAGCCGTCGGCGTCCGCGTGCCGTTCGTGCGCTTCCTCGTCTATGTGATCGCGGGCGGCTGCTACGGCCTGGCCGGCGTCTTCATCAGCGCGCAGACGGGCAGCGGCGACCCGCTGGTCGGCAATCCGCTGCTCTTGTCGATGTTCGCGGCCGTGGTCGTGGGCGGCACCAGGCTCGGCGGCGGGCGCGGCGGGCCGCTGGGCAGCGCCATCGGTGCCTATATCCTCATCATCGTCGTCAACATCCTGCTGGTCCTCAATGTCTCGGCCTATTACTCGACCATCGCGGAGGGAATGATCCTCATCCTCGCGGTGCTCGCGGGCTCGCTGTCGCGCTCCTCCACACTGGCCAGGCAGCTGCGCATCATCGGCACCAGGCTGTCAGCACGGCGCGCCGGAACGTTGGTCAAGCAGCGCGCCGAGGGCGATACGCGCCTCAGGCTCGCCGCAAGCGCGGACCAACCGGCGGCGGGCGAGCGGCCCGGCTTCTTCAAGCGCAATGCGGATGTGCTGCGCTACACCCTTCCCGCCTATCTCTGCTTCGTGCTGGTCGTGGCGGTCACACAGCTGTGGCTCGGCGGCGCACTGCTCAACACCGGCTACTGGAACTCGCTCGTCGTCCTGTCGAGCTTTCTCGCCATCCTCGCCCTCGGCCAGGGCACGGTGATCCTGACGGGCGGCCTTGACCTCTCTGTGCCATGGACCATCGGCCTCTGCGGCATCCTGCTCGCAGGGATGGTCAAGGGTTCGGATGCGGCCCTCATCTATGCGCTGCCCGCGGTGCTGCTGCTGGCCTGTGTCATCGGACTTGTAAACGGGCTGGGCATCGTCTTCCTCGGCCTGTCGCCCATCGTCATGACGCTGGCTACCAATGGCCTGCTGCAGGGCGTGGCACTTCTTTATTCCAACGGAACGCCCGACGGCTTCTCCTCGCCCATGCTGCGCTGGTTCATGACGGGCAAGATCGGACCCGTGGCGCCCGTCGTTCTGTTCATGGTGCTGTTCGTCATCGCCGCCGTCACGCTCCTCGGCCGCACGCCCTTCGGGCGGCGCGTCTACGGCATCGGCAATGGGCTGCGCGCGGCGGAGCTCTCCGGCATTCCGGTCGGGCGCACGCTGATCCTCGTCTATGTGCTCTCTGCCGTGTGTTCGGCCCTCGTCGGCATCCTGCTCACCGGCTTCTCGGGCCAGGCGAGCCTCGGCATGGGAGATGACTATCTCCTGCCGTCGATCGCGGTCGTGGTGGTGGGCGGCGCACTCATCACCGGCGGGCGCGGCCATTACCTCGGCATGCTGGGCGGCGTGCTGCTGCTCACCGCCTTGCAGACATTCCTTGCAGGCACCACGCTGCCCTATGCCACCCGCGCGATCCTCTTCGGCCTCGTGGTGCTGGGTGCCGTGATCGCGCTGCGCGACCGGAAGAGTTAGGAGTTAAACATGGGTCACACCGTTCCGGCCTCGGCGGCCGATTTCCTCCGCGGCCTTTCAGGCCAGCGCGTGCTGGTGACGGCGGGTGCCTCCGGCATCGGCATCGCCATCGCAAGCACCCTGTCCGCGCTAGGCGCGAAGATCGCGATCTGCGACATCTCGGACGAGGCCATCGTCTCTGCCCGAAAGCAACTGCCGGGCGTTGCCGCCTGCAAGGCGGATGTCTCGGTCGATGCCGATGTCGATGCGCTCTTCGCCATGGTGAAGCGGGAGCTCGGCGGGCTCGACGCCCTCATCAACAATGCCGGCATCGCGGGGCCCACGGGCGGCGTGGACGAGATTAGCCCGGCCGACTGGCGGCGCTGCATCGACGTCTGCCTCACCGGGCAGTTCCTCTGCGCGAGGCTCGCAGTGCCGATGCTGAAGGCTGCGGGCGGCGGGTCGATCGTCAACATGTCGTCCGCCGCGGGCCGCCATGGCTATGCGTTCCGCACGCCCTATTCCTCCGCCAAGTTCGCCGTGGTCGGTTTCACCCAGAGCCTCGCCAAGGAGCTCGGGCCGTCGAACATCCGCGTCAACGCGATCCTGCCCGGCATCGTCGAGGGCCCGCGCATGCACAAGGTCATCGCCGACCGCGCCGCGCAGCTCGGCCTCAGCCACGAGGCGATGGAGGAGCGCTACCTCGAGAAGGTCTCGCTCCGCCGCATGGTCAGCCCCTATGATGTGGCGGACATGGTGGCCTTCCTGCTGTCGGCCGCCGGCGCCAGCATATCGGGACAATCCCTTGGAGTTGATGGAAATGTTGAAACCCTCTGAAACCGCCATCGTCGGCTCCGGCTTCATCGGCCGGGCCTGGGCGATCAGCTTCGCGCGGGCGGGCGCAAACGTCAGGCTGTGGGACCAGGCGGAGGGTGCTGCCCGCAAGGCCGTGGACTACATCACCGGCGTGCTGGACGACCTCGCCGCCAACGACCTCTTGAACGGCCAGAGTACCGGCACTGTGCTCTCCCGCATCGCCCCCTGCGAGACGCTGGAGGAGGCGCTCGCCGTGGCCTCCCACGTGCAGGAGAACACGCCGGAGGATCTCGCCACCAAGATCAAGGTGTTCGAGCGGCTCGACGCGGTGGCGCGTCCCGATGCGGTTCTCGCCAGTTCCACCTCCGCCCTGCTCCCCTCGAAATTCACCGAAGGGCTGAAGGGACGCGGCCGCTGCATCGTGGTGCACCCGATCAACCCGCCCTATCTGATCCCCGCGGCTGAAGTCGTCCCCGCCCCGTGGACAACGCCCGAGACGGTGGAGCGCACGCGCCAGTTCCTCGTCTTAGCAGGGCACGCCCCGCTGGTGATGAAGAAGGAGCTCGACGGTTTCATCATGAACCGCATGCAGGGTGCCCTCCTCGAGGAGGCATTCCGGCTGGTGGCGGATGGCTATGCGAGTGTCGAGGATGTCGACACCGGCATCCGTGACGGGCTGGCGCTGCGCTGGTCCTTCATGGGACCCTTCGAGACCATCGACCTCAACGCGCCGGGCGGCGTGCGCGACTATGCCGAGCGCTACCAGCGGATCTACGAGAACCTCTTCCCCCAGATGCTGCGCCGCGTCGACTGGACGGGCGCCGTCATGGAGGAGGTCGAGAAGGACCGCCGCAAGAAAGTTCCCGCCGACAAGCTGCAGGAGCGCCAGGTCTGGCGTGACCGCCGACTCATGGCCCTTGCGGCCCACAAGAAGAAAGCATTGAAAGAGATCGGATCATGACGGTCCTCAAGGATAAGGTCATTATCACCTGCGCCGTGACAGGTGCCATCCACACGCCCACCATGTCGCCCTACCTGCCCATCACGCCCGACGAGATCGCGCGCGAGGCGATCGCCGCGGCGGACGCCGGTGCCGCCATCCTGCACCTCCACGCGCGCGATCCGGAGACCGGCAAGCCCGACCAGACGCCCGAGGCCTTCGCGCGCTTCTTGCCGCGCATCAAGCAGGGTACGAAGGCTGCGATCAACATCACCACCGGCGGCAGCCCCTACATGAAGGTCGAGGAGCGCGTGAAGCCCGCCGCCACCTTCAAGCCAGAAGTGGCCTCGCTCAACATGGGCTCCATCAACTTTGGGCTCTACCACCTGCTCGACAAGTACAAGACCTTCAAGTTCGACTGGGAGAAGACCCACCTCGAAGCCACGCGCGACCTCGTGTTCCGCAACAGCTTCAAGGACATCGAGTATATCCTGCAGACCTGCTACGACAACGGCACGCGCTTCGAGTTCGAATGCTACGACATCGCGCATCTCTACAACCTCGCGCATTTCGCCGACCGTGGCCTCGTCAAGCCGCCCTTCTTCGTGCAGTCGGTCTTCGGCCTCTTGGGCGGCATCGGCAGCCACCCGGAGGACGTCGCCCACATGAAGCGCACGGCTGACCGGTTGTTCGGCGACAAGTTCCGCTGGTCGGTGCTGGGTGCGGGTGCAGCACAGCTTCGCGTCGCGGCGCAGTCCGCCGCACTCGGCGGCAACATCCGCGTCGGCCTCGAGGACAGCCTGTGGGCCGGCAAGGGTAAGCTCGCCAAGTCCAACGCCGAGCAGGTGCTGCTCGCCCGCAAGATCATCGAAGGTTTGGGCATGGAGGTCGCGACCCCCGATGAGGCCCGCCAGATCCTTGAACTGAAGGGAGGCGACAAGGTCGCCTTCTGAGAGGACACGCCATGCTGCGCATCGAAGTCTTCAGCGAAGACCGCAACGACCTAGGCGAAGGCCCGCTGTGGGACGTCGCGGAACAGCGCCTCTACTGGATCGATTCCTATGGTCCCGCCGTCTTCTCCTGCGATGCGCGCGGCGGCGACCGTAAGAGCTGGCGCCTGCCGGAGCCCGTGGGCTCCATCGCGCTCCGCGAGAAGGGCGGCGCCATCGTCTCACTGCGCTCCGGCTTCCACGCGCTCAACTTCCAGACGGGCGAGGTGACACTGATCGCCGAGACACAGCCTGGCCAGCTCACCGCGCGCATGAATGACGGCAAGGTGGACCGCCAGGGCCGCTTCGTCGCGGGCTCCATGGACTTCGAGGAGGCGAACCCTGTCGGCAAGCTGTTCCGGCTCGACCACGACCTCTCGGTGCATGAGCTTGACCACGGCCTCATCTGCTCCAACGGTCCGTGCTGGAGCCTCGACGGCAAGACCCTCTATTTCGCCGATACCGGCCGCAAGGTGATCTACGCCTATGACTACGACACGGCGACAGGCGACGTGCGCTCGCGCCGAGTCTTCACCAGCTTCGAGACCCAGCGCGGCTTGCCCGACGGGGCCACCGTCGACGCGGAAGGCTATGTGTGGAGCTGCGAAGTATATTCCGGCCGCCTCATCCGTTTCGATCCCAACGGCGTGGTGAACCGGATCGTGGGACTCCCCGTCAACTCCACCACCAGCCTCATCTTCGGGGGACCCGATCTCGACATCGCCTATGTAACGTCCATGGCGCGGCCCCACCGCAATGCCTACCACAAGGAGGCGGAGGCCGGCGCCGTCTTCGCCATTCACGGGCTCGGCGTTCGCGGCGTGCCTGAGCCACGCTTCAAGGGATAAACGGAGGACAGCATGAAGATCGAAGTTCTGGTCGATGTGAAGACGACGCTCGGCGAAGGCCCCCTGTGGGATGTCGAGCAGCAGCGGCTCTACTGGATTGACGCCACCGGGATGCGCGTGTTCCGCGCCACTGCGCAGGGAACCGAGGTCCGCGCCTGGGATGTCCCGTCGCGCGTCGGCTCGATCGCCATACGGAAGGACGGCAAGGGTGCGATTTGCTCGCTCGCCAAAGGCTTCCACGCGCTCGACTTCGGCACCGGCGAGTGCCCGCTCATCGCGGAGATCGAGCCCGGCCAGCCCAACAACTGGATCAATGACGGCAAGGTGGATCGCCGCGGCCGCTTCTTCGCCGGCACGATGGACAGCCAGGAGTCAGGCCCCAACGGCGCGCTCTACCGGCTCGACCCGGACTTCAAGGTCACCAAGGTCGAGAGCGGCATCATCGTCTCCAACGGCCCGTGCTGGAGCCCGGACGACCGCATCTTCTATTTCGCCGATTCATGGTCGGGCGAGATCTGGGCCTATGACTATGACATCAAGAGCGGCACGCTGTCGAATCGCCGCACCTTCGTCAAGCTCGACACCTCGCGCGGCGGTGCGGCGGACGGCTCGACGGTCGATGCTGAGGGCTGCCTGTGGAATGCCCAGGTCTATGACAGTAAGCTCATCCGCTACACGCCCGACGGCAAGGTCGACCGGGTGATCGAGATGCCGGTGAAGAAGGTAACGAGCGTGATGTTCGGCGGACCGAACATGGACGTGCTCTACGTAACTTCCATGGCCAAGCCGCCGCTACCCCGCTTCCCGGGCGATGGCGTTCTGCGCGGCAGCCTGTTCGCGATCACCGGCCTCGGGATCAAGGGTGTGCCCGAACCGCGGTTCGGCGCTTAGCCTACATCCGCATTGAATAGTCGCGCGTCTTCGAATGCTCGATTGAAAGCTAGTCAGTCGAGAGGTTGGTCAAGTTGTGATGGCCCTAGGTTTGGAATCCAACGAGCCGCACCGGTCTTCCGGGCACGATGCGACTTGCTGCTCCCACGATGGCGTCGGCGTCAATTTGGAAGTGGCGGTAAAGCTCGGCAATTGTACCCGTCTGACCAAAATGCTCGACACCGAGCGGAACCACTCGTTGGCCTGCCACTGAACCCAGCCAAGATAAGGTAGCAGGATGCCCGTCCAGTACTGTGATCAGCACGCAATGTGAGGGGAGACACTGCAGCAAGGATTCGATGTGAGAGGCTGCGCTGGTATGGCCGCGGGCGCGGGCGCGCCGTGCCGCGGTCCAGCCGGCATTCAACCGGTCGGCTGATGTGACAGCAAGAACGCCGATGCCCCGGCGGTCGCCCGCGATCCGGCCCGCAGCCGCGATGGCTTCCGTTGCTACCGTTCCCTGATAAGCAATGACGACCTCCGCATTCGGCCCTGGTTCCCGCAGCCAATATGCTCCATCGATCACTCCCTGAGTGAACTTCGTTCCGTCGCGCGGCATCGGCTGTTCGACTGGCCGAGTGGACAGTCGCAGATACACGGAACCGCCCGTCTCGTCGCGGAGCCAGGTTCGCTCATCGGGATCGCCGTCACCATTCCTCTGAAGGTAATCGAAGCTCCAGTTCATGATGACTGATAGCTCATCGACGAAGGCTGGTTCGAAGGAGGCAAGACCATCCTGCGCCATGCCGATCAGCGGCGATGCAATCGACTGATGTGCGCCGCCTTCCGGCGCCAGTGTAACGCCGGAGGGCGTTCCCACCAGAAGAAAGCGGGCATCCTGGTAGCAGGCATAGTTGAGGGCATCGAGCCCGCGGGCGATGAACGGATCATACACCGTGCCGATGGGGATCAGACGTTCCGCGAAGAGCGCGTGAGACAGTCCGGCGGCGCCGAGCGCCAGCATCAGGTTCATCTCGGCAATGCCCAGTTCGATGTGCTGACCGCCAGGCGAAAATGCCCATCTCTGCGCGGAGGCGATGCGCTCATCGCGGAACGTATCTTCGCGAGGGTCCCTGGCGAAGAGGCCGCGCCTGTTGACCCACGGACCCAGATGAGTCGAGACCGTCACGTCCGGAGAGAACGTGACGATCCGAGCTGCGAGATCGCCCCCGGTTCGCGCGATCTCGTCGAGTATCTTTCCGAAGCCTGCTTGCGTCGACTGAAAACGATCATCAAGTTCAACCCTTTCAGGCACCTCTATCCGGCGCGCGGTGTAGCG
The DNA here is from genome assembly GCA_903930095.1 of uncultured Hyphomicrobiales bacterium. GTDB lineage: Bacteria > Pseudomonadota > Alphaproteobacteria > Rhizobiales > Aestuariivirgaceae > Aestuariivirga. Next base: position 2,446 of record CAIYXE010000602.1, on the reverse strand, counting down.
CCGCCTGCCCTTGGCGAAAAAGGGTATGGTATCGAGAAACGCCTTTAGCACAGGCGCATTCCGCGCGGCCGCGAAGGGGTTCCATTCCACTCCCTTCGGAACACCCATGGCAGCCTGGAAGGCGTCCATCTGCGATGGTGTCATGAGGCCCGCGTGATTGTCTTTGTGACCGGCCAAAGGCGTACCCCAGCCCTTGATCGTATAGCAGAGAAAGACGGTCGGCCGGTCATCATCAGCCTCGTCGAAGGCATCGCAGAGCGTCGCGAGGCAGTGACCTCCGAGATTCTCCATCAAGCTCGCGAGTTCGGCGTCGGTGCGGCGCTCAATCAGTGCCATTGCAGCCCCCTGGTCGCCGAGATCGTCGAAAAGCCGCTTGCGCCACGCCGCGCCGCCCTGAAAGACCAGTGCGGAGTAAAGGGCATTGGGGCAAGCGTCGATCCAGTCCTTCAACGCGCTGCCGCCGGCTTCCTCGAAGGCAGCGCGCTGCAGCAGGCCATATTTGAGCTTCACCACGCGCCAACCGAAGGCAGGGAATATCGCCTCGATGCGGCTCCACAGCCCTTCTCGTACAATCCCGTCGAGACTCTGCCGGTTATAGTCGATCAGCCACCAGACGTTTCGCAGATCGTGCTTCCATCCTTCCTGCAGGGCCTCGTAAACATTGCCTTCGTCGAGCTCGGCATCACCGATCAGGGCGACCATACGGCCATTCACAGACCTGGCCCAGCCATGGGCATGCAGGTAGTCCTGAATGATCGACGCAAATACCGGTAGCGCTGCCCCAAGCCCCACCGAGCCCGTGGAGAAATCCACGTCGTCCGTGTCCTTGGTCCTTGAGGGATAGCTCTGGACGCCACCATAGCCACGAAAGCTCTTCAGCTCCTGGAGCGGGACATTGCCCATGAGATACTGCATGGCGTGGAACACAGGACCCGCATGCGGCTTCACCGCCACGCGATCATCGGGCCGCAAGGCATGAAAATAGAGAGAGGTCATCATGGCGGCCATCGAGGCGGACGATGCCTGATGCCCGCCCACCTTCACGTCGCCTTCGCTCTTCGGTCTCAGGTGATTGGCGTTGTGAATTGTCCAGCAGGACAGCCAGAGCAGGATGCGGTGGATGTCCTGGAGGGAGCCTAGCTCGGCCATTCTTGATTCTCCTCTCACGCTCGAAATGAGACGGAGAGAATAAGGCGGATACCGCACATTTTCTTGCCAGAGATCGCGCTGTTCTATATGAATATGTACTTTTTCATGCAACAATTCCTTATTTAGCGGGTATATTATGCAGACGCTTCATGACACGGATATCCGCATCCTTCGCGCGATGCAGAGCGCTGGCGGGCTGACGGTGGCTGAAATCGCCGAGCGGGTGGGGATATCTCAATCGGCCTGCTCTCGGCGGATCGCCAATCTGGAGGCTGAGGGCGTCATCCGCGGACGGCAGACTGTACTTGATGCAAAGAAACTAGGCTACGGCACGCTCATCATCGTGAGGATCAAACTGCATGCGCACGACACCAAGCTGCTCGACGCGTTCAAGAAGGCCGTCCGGGATATTCCCGAGATTCAGATCGCGCTGCTGGTGCTTGGAGACTTCGACTATTATCTGCGGATCATGGTCCGCGATATCGAACACTATCAACGGCTGCTGCAGGGGAATCTCGTTTCGCTTCCCGGCATTCGCGAGATGCAGAGTTCCGTCATTCTCGAGGTTGTGAAAGACACGGACGTCGTGCCGATCTAGTGTTCACAACTATAAAGCCGACAGTCAGCGCACGAAATCATGCCGTGAGCTTTTCGTAGATCACAGCCGCTATATCGAAAGAGACACAGAAGGGCTTGATCGGATACCAGATCCACCGTGATGCGGTTGAGTGCGGCAGCGGACATTGAAGCAATAGATCTCATCAAGGACTTCGTCTCTCCTGATCGCGGCGAACGTCAGTATCTGGGCGCAGGAGGCCATCAAGTACCTGTGTTTTCCGTGTCATAGAAGACGAGAGCCAAGATCGGCCTCCTTCGCGTTTTCGGCACAAAGGGCATCACAATGCGCGAGGTTGCCGAACTCGCGTCGCAAAGCGGAAAGAACCGACATCAAAACACACAGTTCGCTCGTAGAGCCTTCCGGTAACCGCCCGTTCTCTCCAATGTACGGCAATAGGGTCGATAGATTTTCACATTTTTTCATGAGCTTAGAAGCTCCGTACTAAATTCGGGCAGTCAGGAGCTTTGGAGAATATCTGGCAGAGAGAGACCAAAATCGGCCTCGCCGCCACTCAGGTAGTCAGGAGGTTTTCGCAAAGAAGCCCGCAAATACTGGGGATTTTAGGCGCTCAGCTTTCGGATAGAGAGCTTTGCCCGAGGGCTAAATGGCGGAGGGAGAGAGCCTGGCGGGCAACTCTCTCTATGATTAAGTCATTGATAATATTGAATCCGGAAATTG
>CAIYXE010000601.1 GCA_903930095.1 uncultured Hyphomicrobiales bacterium | reverse complement strand
CGCTTGGACGATCTTCCGCAGGACGGCCGGGTGACGATCCTCCACCTCTCCGACAAGACCTGCAAATGGCCGATCGGCGACCCGGGCAGCGAGGAGTTCTGCTTCTGCGGCCATGGCCCCCGTGAGGGCTCGCCCTACTGCGAGTATCATGCCCGGCTCGCCTACCAGCCGATGCAGGACCGGCGGAACCGGAAGATCAATTTCGGCTGATCGTCCCCACGTAACGTCACCCCGGCGGAAGCCGGGATGGCGGCTGCCATTCAGGCCCGGTAGATCGCCTGGCCTTCCTTGATGGTCTCGACAACCTTGATGTCCTTGATGGCGAGGGGCTCCACCGTCAGGGGGTTGCCGCTGAGGATCACCATGTCGGCGAGCTTGCCCGTCTCGAGCGAGCCCTTGGAATTCTGCTCGCCATACTGCTCTGCAGCCCAGACCGTCATGGTCTTCAGCCCCTCAAGCGGCGTCACACGCTGGCCGGGCCCGATCTCTGCGCCGCCGCGCGAGATGCGGTTCACCGCCGACCACAGCATGAACATCTGGTCGAGCGGGGCCACCACCGCATCGGTGTGGTTGGTGGGGCGCAGCCCCGCATCGATCGAGTCCCGCATCGGGCTGATGTACATCGCCTGCTCCGGCCCACGGTTGGCGATGTGCGCATCGGCGAAATAATAGGTGTGGAGCGTGTAGTAGGATGGCCTGATCCTGTATTCCACGAATTTCGGGATCTGGTCCTTCCTCGTGAACTGCGCGTGGATCATCGTCACGCGGCGGTCCTTTGACAGGTCGCCCGCGGCGGCGAATTCATGCGCCTTCAGGAATGAATCGATCGCCGCATCGCCATTGGCGTGGAGGTTCAGCGGCACGCCCAGCTCATAGACGCGCTTGACCGCGGCGTTGATGATGTCCTGCGCGAAGGTCAGTTCGCCCTTCCAGTCCTTCTCCCCGCCCGGCCCCCCGGTGAGGTAGGGCGTGGTGAAGGCCGCCGTGCGCCCCTGCGGTGATCCATCAACGGTGATCTTCACGCCACCCACCTTCAGGCGCTTGTCGTAGCGCCCCCAGTTCTCGACCGGGTAGGCCTCCAGGATCTTCTCGGCATCGGTGACGAAGGGATAGGCGATGACGTCGATGATGTGGGCGCCGGCCTCGGCCGCACGCTTCATCGTCTGGAACTGCGGCAGGTGGGTTGCTCCCTCATGGGCCGTGGTGATGCCGGCCTGCGCATAGAGCATTTGTCCGGCCTTCGTCGCCTGGATCTCCTGTTCCGGCGTCAGCGGCTCCGTGATCGCAAGCGCCTGCAGGAAGGCGGTCTCCATGATGAGGCCATAGGGCTCGTTCGTTCCCGCCTTGCGCACGATCACGCCGCCGGGCGGGGTAACGGTGTCGGCGCTGTAGCCGTATTTCTTCAGCGCCAGGCTGTTCATGACCGCGCCATGCATCGAGACGTGATCGACGCGCACCGGATTGTCGGGGAAGGCGGCGTCGAGGTCGTCACGGTTGAGGAGCCTGCCCTCCGGCATCACCGTGTCGTCATAGCCATAGGCCATGATCAGCTCACCCTTGGGGATCTGGCGCTGATCTGCGAAGGTCTTGATGGCAGCGACGATGCTGTCGACGTCCTTGCCGCCACCTGAGGGGGGCGCATAGACCTGGACCTGGTTGGCGACAAGCAGCGAATTGATGTAGTGCGAATGTGCATCGATGAAGGAGGGGAGCAACGTCCTTCCACCAAGATCGATCACCTTCGTATCCGGCCCCTTGTGCAGCTGCTCGATCGCATCCCGGCCGCCCACCGCGAGAATGACGCCATCCTTGACTGCCAACGCTTCGGCTGCAGGCTGGGCATCATT
>CAIYXE010000600.1 GCA_903930095.1 uncultured Hyphomicrobiales bacterium | reverse complement strand
GCCGGTGCCATATTCCTTGCCGGCGAAGATCACGAGCGGGGTTCCGGCTTCCGCATATTTCATCGCCGCATCGTAGATCGGCATGGTCTCGCCGCCGGGGTAATGTTTGGTGACACCACCCTCGACGCCCGGAACCATCTGGTTCTTGATGCGGATGTTTGCGAAGGTCCCGCGCATCATGACTTCATGGTGGCCGCGACGCGCGCCGTAAGAGTTGAAGTCGATCTTCTCGACGCCGCGCGAATTGAGGTACTTGCCGGCGGGCGATGCCGCCTTGATGTCACCGGCGGGCGAGATGTGGTCGGTGGTGATCGAGTCGAGGAACAGGCCAAGCACGCGGGCGCCTTCCACGTCCTTCACCGGGGCGGGCGTCATGGAGAGACCCTCGAAATAGGGCGGGTTCGCCACATAGGTGCTCTTCTGGTCCCAGCTGTAGTTCATGCCCTTGGTGACCTTGATCTTGCGCCAGTGAGCGTCACCCTGGAACACGTCCTTGTAGCGCTTGGCGAAGGCCTTGCGCGTCACGTTCTTCCTCACGAAGGAGGCGATCTCCTTGGCCGTGGGCCAGATGTCCTTCAGGTAGACGGGCTTGCCCTTCCTGTCATGGCCGATCGGATCCTTCGTCAGGTCCACATTCAGCGAGCCTGCCAGCGCGTAAGCCACGACCAGCGGCGGCGAGGCCAGGTAGTTGGCGCGCACATCCGGGTTCACGCGGCCTTCGAAGTTGCGGTTGCCGGAGAGCACGGCTGCGGCCACGAGATCATTCTTGCGGACCGCGTCCGATATGTTCTCCGGCAGCGGCCCGGAATTGCCGATGCAGGTGGTGCAGCCATAGCCCACCAGGTTGAAGCCGATCTTGTCGAGGTCCTTCTGCAGCCCTGAGGAGTCGAGATATTCGGTGACCACCTGCGAGCCTGGCGCCAGCGAGGTCTTGACCCACGGCTTGACCGTGATGCCGGCCTTCACGGCGTTACGGGCAAGAAGCCCCGCACCGATCATCACGCTCGGGTTCGAGGTGTTGGTGCAGGAGGTGATCGCCGCAATCACCACGTCGCCATGGCCGATATCGAAGTTGGCGTTCTCGACCTTGAAGCGCTTGGAAAGTTCGTCCGCCTTCTTGAACTCCTCCGCCATCACCTTGGCAAAGCCCGTGGCGGCATTGGTGAGTTCGACGCGGTCCTGCGGGCGCTTGGGGCCGGCCATGGAGGGAACGACGGTGGCAAGGTCCAGCGCCAGCGTATCGCTGAACACCGGTTCTTCCGCCTTTGGCGTCCAGAACATGTCCTGCGCCTTGGCATATTTCTCAACGAGGGCGACCTGTGCCGCAGGCCGCGCCGTGCCCTTCAGGTAGCTGATGGTTTCGGCATTGATCGGGAAGAAGCCGCAGGTTGCGCCATACTCGGGCGCCATGTTGGCGATCGTCGCCATGTCCTCGAGCGAGAGGTGGGCGAGGCCCGGGCCATAGAATTCCACGAACTTGCCGACGACACCCTTCTTGCGCAGCATCTGGGTGACGGTCAGCACCAGGTCGGTCGCGGTCGTCCCCTCGGGCAGCGCGCCGTCGAGGCGGAAGCCGATCACTTCGGGGATCAGCATGGAGATGGGCTGGCCCAGCATCGCGGCCTCTGCCTCGATGCCGCCCACACCCCAGCCCAGTACGGCCAGGCCATTCACCATGGTGGTGTGGGAATCGGTGCCGACCAGCGTATCGGGATAGGCATAGGTCACGGCCTTGCCCTTCACCTTCTCGGTCTTCGTCCACACCGTCTTGGCGAGATATTCGAGGTTCACCTGGTGGCAGATGCCGGTACCCGGCGGCACGACGCGGAAATTGTCGAAAGCACCCTGCCCCCATTTGAGGAAGGTGTAGCGCTCGCCGTTGCGGTCATATTCGAGGTTGACGTTCTGCTTGAAGGCCTTGGAATTGGCGAAGAAGTCCACCATCACCGAATGGTCGATGACGAGGTCGACGGGGGCGAGCGGGTTGATCTTCTTGGGGTCCTTGCCAAGACCCTTCATGGCGTCGCGCATGGCGGCGAGGTCGACGACGGCGGGAACGCCGGTGAAGTCCTGCATCAGCACGCGGGCCGGGCGGAAGGCGATTTCCTTCTCGTCCTTGCCCCGGTTCTTCAGCCACTTGGCAATGCCGAGGATGTCGTTCTTGGTGACGGAGCGGCCATCCTCATGACGCAGCAGGTTCTCCAGCAGAACTTTCAGCGAATAGGGAAGCCGCGAAATGCCCTTGAGACCGTTCTTCTCGGCCGCCTTCAGGCTGAAATAGGTATAGGTCTTGACGCCGACCTTGAGGGTCTTGCGGCACTTGAAGCTGTCGAGCGACATCGGGGCCTCTTGCTGAAAGTGGAATGCCGCACGCTATAATGGTTTTTTTTCTGCGGCACCAGTTGAACCAAGGGCGGAAGCTGCGCAGTTCGGATATTTTCACCTTGCCCGGGCTTGACCCGGGCGTCCTTTTTTGACGCATCCGAACGGATGCCCCGGTCAAGCCGGGGCAAGGTGAACGGGGGAGGATGGTGGCATTCCGATGGGCGCACCGTCATCGACCAGCCATCGAACCAGTTTATGGC
>CAIYXE010000599.1 GCA_903930095.1 uncultured Hyphomicrobiales bacterium | reverse complement strand
TACGGTCCGTCTTGTTGATGCGCGCGGGTCCCTCATGCACTGAGAGATAGGCGCCCACGCCGTGGCCCGTGCCATGGTCGAAATCGAGGCCAGCCTGCCACAGGTGCTGCCTGGCCAGCACGTCGATCTGTGAGCCGCAAGTGCCCTTCGGAAAGCGGATCATGGAGAGACCGATCATGCCCTTCAGCACGCGGGTGAAGCGGTCCTTCATCTCGCGCGTGGGCTCGCCCACGATCACCGTGCGCGTGATGTCGGTGGTGCCGTCGATGTATTGTCCGCCAGAGTCGATGAGGAAGATTTCGCCGCGGCCAAGCGTCCGGTTCGACTCCTCCGTCACGTGATAGTGCGGGATCGCGGCGTGGGGTCCTGCCGCCGCGATCGTATCGAAGGAGAGATCCTTCAGTTCACCCGTTTCATCGCGGAATGTTCTGAGCTTCGCGGCCACGTCCAGTTCGGTGAGGCCGCCATTTGGCGCTGCATGCTCAAGCCAGCGCAGGAAGCGGCTCACCGCCACGCCGTCGCGGCGCTGGGCGTTGCGCGCCCCTTCCTGCTCGATCCGGTTCTTGCGCGCCTTGGGAAGCGACACGGGGTCCGGGCCGGTGGCGATCTCCGCCTTGGCACGCGCCAGCTGCTCGCGGATGCGCTCCGGCGACCAGGCGGGGTCGAGCAGCACGCGCGCCTTCGCCTTGCCGAGTGCCTTCAGGGCGGCGCCGATGCCGGCCATGGGCTGCACCGTGGCGATCTTCTTCAGATGCACCTTCACATCAGGCGTGAGCTTGGCAGGATCGATGAAGAGCGTGAGCTTGCCCGAGGCAGGCAGGATCGCATAGGCAGGCACGACCGGCGTGTGCGGCACGTCGAAACCGCGAAGGTTCAGAAGCCAGGCCACGGAATCCGCCTGCGTTAGCACCACGGCGTCGTTGCCGCGCATGGCCTTGCGGATGTCCCTGATCTTCTCCGCAGCCGTCAACCCTGCGAACTGGGTGGGCTGCGTCTCGAGTGCTGAGGTTGGCCGCGCGGGCTGGTCCTTCCACACGGCGTCGATGGGGTTCGTGTCCACGGCCACAAAGAGTGCTCCCACGCCCGCGCAGGCTTCGCGCAGGCGCTTTGCCTGGTCCACCGTGACGAGCCACGGGTCAAAGCCCAGCCTGTCGCCCTTCTTGAGGTTCTTCGCGATCCAGGCCGCCGGCGGCTCCTCGATCAGGTGGAAGGGCTGGAAGATCTTCTCGTCCACCTGCTGGCGCACTTGAACCGTGTAACGCCCGTCGACGAAGATCGCCGCCTTCTTCAGCGTCACGATCGCCACCCCGGCGCTGCCGCGGAAATTAGTGAGCCAGCGCAGCCGCTCGGCATAGGCTGGAACATATTCGCCCTGGAACTCATCGGCGCGCGGCACGAAGAAGCCCGTGAGCTTGCGTTTCTTCAGTTCGGCACGGAGCATGCCGACGCGGGTACGGTGGGAGAGATTCTCGGTCATGAAGGATGATTAGCCCGTGGTCCGAAGATGGGCAACAGCAGGTGAGATTGCATTGGTGAACTGAGCAACCTATGAGAGTAAACTCAACGTATCTCATGGAGTGACCATGTTCACCGTTCTGAAGCTTGCGCGGGTTCGAGGGGCTGCCGTCGCCTGCCTTGCCGCAGTCATGCTGATGATGGCGTGCTATGTGGTGCCCCAGGTATATCTCGCCTACGTCGTCTCCGCGGAACGGGGGGCGGGCGAGGTGCTGCAGGGTATCTGGCTCTACCTGCTGCTCAGTTTCCTCGCCTATCCGCTCAGCTATGCTGCATATATGTTGATGGTGCCCTGGAAGACGGGGGCACGCCGGGCCTTTTATGAGAATGTCTTCGCCCGGACGGCCGGCCGTGTGGCACAGGCGGCCAACCGGGACGGAGAGAAGAAATTCGGCGCCTTGATCTCCGCCAACGGGCAGGAGATCGTATCGGATTGTGTCGACTTTGTTCACGCCGTCGCCGGGCTGTTATTCTCCTCCATCCTGTCAGTGGCGCTCATTTCCACCTTCGTGATGGCTGAATTCGCAGTGGCTTACATCGTTACTGTGGCCTTCTCCGCAGTGCTGATCTGGCGTTTGGGAAACTGGCCAGCGGACACGGCTACCTTCTTTGAGAAGGCCTACAATCAATTCATCGCCGCGCTGCCGGAGGGCTGGCTTGCCAACACGCTTGGCCAAGACATGGTCATGAGCCGGTTCTTGCGCCTCTTTGACAGACGCTGGAGCCTCTACCGGCGCGCGGCCCTCTCGGCGATGAACGCCGACCAGGGATTTAATCTTTTGCAGGCCGTGTGCATCTGGCTGCCGACGACAGCTGTCATCTTGTGGCGCAGTCCCGGCATGAGCACGGCGGAGGTGATCGCGCTTGCTGTCGTGATGCCCCAACTCGTTCAGACCCTCCTCGAGGTCTCTTATCTGATGCAAAACGTGACCTGGTACCTGAGCATTCGCGGGCGCGTGTCGTGGCTCAATGAAGCGCTCGCCGAAGAGAAGGTTGACCTCAGCCAGCGCTTCGACACCCGGCTGATCCGCTTTTCCCGCAAGCGTGAACACGCATGGGACGATATGCCGGTCACCGGGTTTGAGGATGTCATGTCCCTCACGCAGGAGCCGGGCCGCTATGCCATCGCCGGGCCGAATGGCTCAGGCAAGACCTCGCTGCTCTTGCATCTCAAGGAATTTCTGAAGGAACGGGCCTTCTACATTCCGGCCCAGTCGTTCCTGTTTCCGGCGGTGAGGACCGGCCTGTCCACAGGCCAGCGCAAGCTCAGAGACCTCCGCTCTGCTTTCGATGCAGCAGGAGGGCGCGTGCCTGTCATTCTCCTTGACGAATGGGACGCCAATCTCGATCCCGCCAACCGCGAGCGCATCTCGGCGGAGATTGACGAGTTGGCGCGCAGCCATGCGGTGGTGGAGGTGAGCCACCGCGCCCAGCGATCCTCTCCTACATCCTGAGCCAGATACGGCCTTCGACCTTGGGGGAGATGGTCTTGTGGCGGGCGATGTAGCCCATCACGTCATTGGCCATCAGCTGGCCGTCGCGCACGGAGAGGAGGGGTTTGCCGGCACTCAGCGCCGTGTAGCCGTCGCCGCCTGCGAACATGTAGTCGTTGGTGGCGAGCGTGTAGGTGGCCGTCCTGTCCAGCGGCTTTCCGGCGATGGTTACGGCGATGACGCGCTGGCCCTTGGGCTTCATGAGATCGGCCTCGAGAACGAGCCCTGAGACCTGGGGAAATCGGCCTGCCGCATTCTCTGCCTCGCTCACGCCGTTTTCCAGCGCGGCCCAGATCATGCCGCCCGTCACTTCCAGCTTCACGGTGCGGCTGCCGAAGGGAAGCTCGGTCAGCACGTCACGGCGGGTGAGGGCGCTGCCCGCGGCGTATTCCTTGTTGCCGCGGATGCCGCCGCCGTTGGTGATGGCAATGTCGGCCTTCACCGAGGCACGCAATGCATCAGCCACCAGATTGCCCATTGCAGCCTCCTGTGAGCGGAGCGTTGCCTTGCGGCTGTCGAGCGGCTCAGACGTGGTGCCGATGGTGACGTTCAGGTCCTGGTCGAGTTCGGCATTGTAGGCATCGGCCTTTGCCTGCGTTTCGGGATCGGGCGTCACCGCCGCGGTGTCGATGATGCGGAAGTTGGGAAACCAGCTGACGGTCCGTTTGCCGTCTTTTTCCGTCACCTCGGCGGTGACGTCGATGGCGGTGACGAACTCCGCCTCTTCTTTCGACTCTGCCAGCACCGTCTTGCCGTCGAACATCAGCGCCAGGTCATGGTCATCGCCGGAGAGGATGATGTCGAAACTCCCGCTGTTGAACATGCGCATGTCGAGGGCGCGGTTGGCATGGGCCACGGCCACCACCAGGTCTGCCCCTTGCGCGCGGAGTTCGGCGGCCTTCGCGGTTGCCGTGTCGAAGGTCGATGCGAAGACGAGGCCATCGCCGGGGGTCGACTTCACCGGGCTGTCCTCCGCCGTGAGGCCCAAGAGGCCCAGCTTGAGGCCGTCCACATCGCGGATCTCCATGTCCTTGAAACCGGGCAGGGGGCTGCCCCCGGCACGGCGCAGGTTGGCGGCAAAAAGCGGGAAGCGGGCCTCGCCCATGCGCTTCAGGAACACCTCTTCGCCGAAGTCGAATTCATGGTTGCCGGGCGTGAAGATGTCAGGCGGCGCCATGTTGGTGAGGGCGATGGTGTGCGCGCCCTGGTCGAAGCCGGAAAGCAGCGAGGGCGAGATCAGGTCGCCCGCATGGGCATAGATCACGTGTCCGCCCTTGGCGCGTTCGGCCTTCACCACGGCATTGAGCCTGGCAAAACCACCGCGGCCCGATGTGTTGTCCACCTTGTAGATGTCATTGGTGAGCAGGAAGGTGAGCTTTACCGTTTCCGCCCGCGCGGGCAAAACCAGGGTTGTGGCGATGATAGTTGCTGAAATCATGACGTGACGGATCAGGTGCATCTGGCCCTCCCTGCGGAATGGTGTGTTGGCTTCAGCTGCAAGCATATCCGTCCTGCACCGCAACGGCCAGACGGCAGTCAGTGAGTCCAATTCACCTTGCAAGTAGGGTCCAACTGCGACATATATTCCTCATCGATACTTGGGCCGGACGATTGGCCGCTTCGCTTCCCCGTTGGGCTGCGCACGCAAGACTCCTCCAATTTTCGAAAATGGTCTTGCCGTGACTTCAACCGCCACGCCAGGGCCGACGACCAAACCAACGTAAGGAAAAGCCCATGAATACGGGTACTGTGAAGTGGTTCAACGAGCAGAAGGGCTATGGCTTCATCCAGCCCGAGAACGGTTCGAAGGACATTTTTGTCCATATTTCCGCTGTTGAGCGCGCCGGTCTGCGCACTCTCAAGGAAGGCCAGAAGGTCTCCTTCGAGATCGTGACCGACAAGCGCACCGGCCGCAGCTCTGCCGGCAATCTCACCGCCGCCTGATCTCCGGACGAACGAATTTCACGCATGGTGCCCGGCCGGGAGGCCGGGCATTTTGTTTTGACATAATGCAGCGCAACATAACTTTCCCTTCCAATCCATGCGCCTAGAGCATGCAAAGCGTCTGTTTGCGACGCTATTTTGAGCAATTCAGACAGGTTAAGGGTTGTTAATTTCTGGGTTCGAAATAAGGCGGTTACCGCAATAAAACCGTCGCAATCCAAAGCTATCTCTTGATCGTAACAGAAGTCGTCGAGGGTAGTTTAGCGATGACGCAGACCATGCAGCAGGCACATATCTGAAACGCAAAGCTGGCTGTGGTTTGGCGTGCAGTTGCACACTATATCGCGTTGCAACAGTGCACCGCACAATAAACCCTCGAGGGATCACGGCGCCCGCCGTCCGGGCCTGGATTTTGAGAGATGAACAGGAGAATGAACATGACCACGATCACTTATGGCCGCGAGGCCGTCCGCAACGAAGGTTTCAGCATGGGCCCGGGCCTCATTGGCCGGGTTCGGTCCTATCTCGCCCGCAGCCGGGCCGAGCGCCAGCTCGCCCAGCTCGATGACCGGCTCCTCGCCGACATCGGGGTCAAGCGGTCCGAGATTTCCCGCATGGTCTGGGGCTCGTAAGTCCTAGCGCGCGTTCCGACCAGGTGGATTCACCTGGTCGACAAGAACCCGCGCAAGATCATGCTCTAGATATCGAACTCCCAGCCGGCTCCCCGTGGGCCGGTCACAAGAAAGCGTCCGGGTGTCCTCCCTCCCGGGCGCTTTTTGCGTTTTGGGCGAGTGAAGACGAGGGTGGCCCAGTTGCCGCGGCGGATGCGGCAGGCCATCGCCAGTCCGCGGCTCCGGTATGTGGCCTCGATCCAGCGCATCTGCTCCGCCGTGAGGCCGGAGAGAATCAGTTCTCCGCCCGGCGCCAGCGCGCGCGTGAGGCCAGTCGCCAGCGCCACGAGGGGGCGCGCCAGGATGTTCGCGAAGATCAGGTCATAGGGCCCGCTGGCCGCAATCCGCGGGTGGCTCAGGCCTGCTGCAACGAAACTTGTGATTTGCCGCTTCACCCCGTTCAATGCCGCATTGGCAAGGGTCACCCGCACCGCCTCGGGGTCGATGTCGCTGGCCAGTGCAGGCCGCCCCGTGGCCCGGGCGGCGGCGATGGCGAGAACGCCCGTTCCGCAGCCCACATCCAGGATGCGGCGCGGCGCGCGGCGCTTCAGGATGCCGTCAAGCGCCATCAGGCAGCCTTCCGTCGTGCCGTGGTGGCCGGTGCCGAAGGCCGTTCCGGCATCGATCTCCAGCGACATGCCGCCGGGGCGCCTGCGCGGGCGGTCATGGGCGCCGTGGAGGAAGAAGCGTCCGGCACTGACCGGGGCCAGCCCCTCGAGCGACTGGCGCACCCAGTCCTGCTGCGGCATGGCGGCGATGACGCCAGACGCGAGCGCATCGACCTCCCGCGCCGCTTCGGCCTCTTCCGCGCTGCCGAAATAGAGAACCAGCTCCCACAGCGCACGCGCCTCATCCGTCTCGTTGATGGTGATGGCGAGCGGGTCGAGGCGGATATCCTCCTCCAATGCGGTCGCCAGATCATTGGCGCCATCATGAGAAAGGGCAGGGATGGTGAGGGTAAAGCGCGCTTCGGTCATGACACGCGCTTTAGGGGGTTTTGGCGGAGGAAAGAAGTGGCGCCGATCAAACCTCAGGTCAGCGGCACGATGCGGATCTCGACGCGGCGGTTCTGGGCGCGGCCTTCAGCCGTGTCGGTGGAGGCGAAGGGCTCATTCTGGCCCATGCCGAGGACCTGGAAGCGCTGCGGGTTGTTGCCCTGAGCCACCAGATACTCC
>CAIYXE010000598.1 GCA_903930095.1 uncultured Hyphomicrobiales bacterium | reverse complement strand
TGCTCCGGAGGATCCGGCCAAGGTCGCACCTGAAGTGCCCGCAGCGGGCGCGGAACAGCCTGCAGCCCAGAAGAAGCAGATTTACGACCGTATCGTGGGCGATCAGGAGGTCTTGGGCGCCGGACAGATACAGTCGACCGAGGAAATTCCGGTTGCGCCCGCTGCCGCCCAGCCGGTGGGAGATGTTCCCGCCGCCAGCGGCGTGAACCCGATCCCCGCGCCGGACGCCGCCGTCCAGGGCACCGGCCAAGGGTTGCCGTCCGTCGATGAGCCGCCGCCACTGCCGTTGCCGCCCGCTGACCAGGAAGGCAACCTTGGCGGATCTTCAACGGAACGGGTCGCGGCCACCGCCGCGGAGGTGGAGCAGGAGGCGGGGGCGCTGCCCTCGCTGCCGGTTCCAGAGCCGCCCGCCACGGCAGCGGCACCAGGCGTGGAGCCTCTGCCGCCGCCTCCGGAACCTGCCGCCAGCGTGGCGGCCGTTGTTCCGGAGACGGCGCCGGCGGCGCAGCAGGCATCCCAGCCTGAGCAGGAGGTTGAGGCGGTGGAGCCTCCTCCACCCCCGCCGCCCCCAAAGAAGAAGCCCGCCGAAAAGAAGAAGCCCCCGGAGGAGAACCTCGGAGCCGTGCCGGTGGTTCTCGTGCCTCCGTCCAAGGAGTTTTCGCCGGGCACGGAGACTGCGTCCAGCGAGCCTGTCGCGTTACCTGAAGTCGCGGCACCGCAACCTGAGAAGAAGCCCCGCTCGATCATGGACCTGTTCCGCGGATCGGGCAGCGACGAAGCCCCGGCTGCCCAGCCTGAAACACGCGTTGCCGCGGTTGAGCCGCCACAGCCCTCGGCCCCGGCGCAGAGCGCGCCCGCTACGCAGCCCGCCGCGGGCTCCGGCTTCGTCGTCCAGCTTTCCTCCTTCCGCAGCGCAGCCGATGCGCGCAAGGAATATGCCCGGCTCAGCAGCCTTTACCCGAGCGTTGTCGGCAGCCTGCCGGAGCAGATCCGCGAGACGAGCGTGGGTGGCAGCACGCGCTACCAGCTGGGGCTGGGTCCTGTTCGCTCTCGCAGCGACGCGACGCGGGTTTGCAGCGCCCTCATCACCGCGGGCGAGAGCGACTGCATCGTGCGCGGACGCTGACCCCGGACGCTCCATGGCGAACCCTATCGGCGCCTTCATCTCGGGTTGCATCGGCACCGCACTGAGCCCCGGCGAGACCGCCTTCTTCAGCCGCGTAAATCCCTTCGGCCTCATCCTGTTCAAGCGCAATTGCGAGTCGCCGGAACAACTGAAGCAGCTGACGGATGCGTTCCGGTCCGCCGTCGGGCGGCGCAACGCACCCGTCTTCATCGACCAGGAAGGTGGCCGCGTGCAGCGGCTGGGCCCGCCCAGCAATGCCTGGCGGCAATATCCCCCGGCGCGCGCCTATGGCACGGCCTATGCGCGTTCCCCCCTCACGGCCCTGCGCAGCGCCCGCAATGTCGGGCGGCTGATGGCGGAGGATCTCATCGCCGCCGGCATCACCGCCAATTGCGTGCCGGTGCTGGACGTGCCGCAGCCCGGCGCGCATGAGGTCATCGGCAGCCGCGCCTATTCCGACCGCATCGAGCAGATCATGGCGCTGGCGCGCGCCCATGCGGCGGGCTTCGCGGACGGCGGCGTGCTGCCCGTCGTCAAGCATATTCCCGGGCACGGGCGGGCCAAGGCCGACAGCCATCTGGAGCTTCCCGTCGTCGATGCGCGGCGCGCTGAGCTCGAAGCCATCGACTTTCCGCCCTTTGCCGCCTTCGCGGACGCGCCCATGGCGATGACCGCGCATGTCGTCTACACCGCCCTCGACAAGAAGGCTCCGGCCACGCTTTCCCGGAAGGTGATTTCCAGCGTCATCCGCAAGCAGATCGGTTTCCGGGGCCTGCTGATGACGGATGACCTGTCGATGAAGGCGCTCTCGGGAAGCTATGCCGAGAAGACAGAGCTGGCGCTTGCCGCGGGTTGCGACCTGGTGCTCCACTGCAATGGCATATTGGACCAGATGGAAGAAGTGGCCGCTGCCGCCGGGCATCTCAGGGGCAGGGCGTTGAGCAGGGCACGCGCTGCCCTTAGGTCAGCACGGAAGCCCCAAATCTTCGACCGCAAGCAGGCACTGAAGGATCTCGCCGCGCTGCTTGCCGGGTGAAACTGGGGATAAGTTGTGGCTTGAGGGCGAATCACCCACCATCCCTTGGTATCAGGAAGGTGACGGAACGAGGATGAGCAACGCGTGAGCGCCCCGCAGGACCACAAGGACATGACCGGAACGGCGCCTGAAATATGGCCCGATGGCGAGGCGCCGTTGCGTGCGCCCGTTGCCGAGGCGGCCGACGGCACAACGCTGATCGTTGAATTGGGCAGCTTTGAGGGCCCGCTCGACCTGCTCCTTGAACTTGCCCGCCACCACAAGGTTGACCTGAAGCAGATCTCCATCCTCAAGCTCGCGGAGCAGTATCTGGTCTTTATTGAAAAGGCGCGCCGCCTGCAGCTGGAAGTGGCAGCCGACTATCTGGTGATGGCGGCATGGCTCGCCTATCTGAAGTCGCGGCTGCTGATCCCGGCGCAACCCGGGCAGGAAGAGCAGGAACCGGCCGATCTCGCCGCGCGTCTGGCATTCCGGCTGCAGCGTCTGCAGGCCATGCGCACCGCCTCGGAGAACCTGATGAAGCGCAGCGTGCTGGGCCGCGATGTGTTCGCGCGCGGCGCGCCTGAGCCCTTGTTGATCGACAGGCGGCGCGAGTATGGCGACAATCTCATCGACCTGCTCAAGGCCTATGCCGACCGGCGCAAGAGGAAGATGGTGCACCAGGTCTATGTACCGCGGCGCCATCCCACCTGGTCGATCAAGGAAGCCCGCAACGCGCTCGAGCGGCTGGTCGGCGTTATGGACGATTGGGGCACGTTTGACCGCTGGCTGGCCCAGTACCTGACCGAGCCTGGCATGCGCCGGTCGGTGACGGCCTCGAGTTTCACCGCAAGCCTTGAGCTCGCGCGCGAAGGCCTGCTGGAGCTGAGGCAGGAGGGCCCCTTCCGCCCGATCTACCTCAAGCGGCGCGCACATGCGGCCTGACCGTCAAGACAGTAACGGAGTGAGAAGATGATCATGCAGACACAGGCCGCCGCGGCGGAAGCCCCACAGGACGTGGAAGAGGCGATCCTGCATGAGGCCGAGGTCGGCGGCGAGCCTGCCGCCGTCGCCAGCATCACCCGCCACCCGCGAGCTGACCGCAACCAGCACCTGCGCATCGTCGAGGCGGTGCTGTTCGCCACTGCCGAGCCAGTCGATGCCGCGCATCTTGCGGGCTTCCTGCCGGAGGGCACTGACGTTGCGGGGCTTCTTTCGGACCTGCAGGCCAATTTCGCCAACCGCGGGGTGAACCTGGTCGAGGTGGCTGGCAAATGGCTGTTCCGCACGGCGGATGATCTGGGCTACATCCTCAGGCGTGAGACGGTGGAACAGCGAAAGCTCTCCAAGGCGGCGATGGAAACACTGGCCATCATCGCCTACCACCAGCCCGTGACGCGCGCCGAGATCGAGGATATCCGCGGTGTCGCGATCTCCAAGGGAACCCTCGACCAGCTTCTCGAGATCGGCTGGGTCAGGATGCGCGGCCGGCGCAAGACGCCGGGCCGGCCTGTGACCTATGGCACGACGGATGCCTTCCTGAGCCATTTCGGCCTGAACGAGGTCGCTGACCTGCCGGGCCTGCAGGAGCTCAAGGGTGCGGGCCTGCTCGACGCCAACCTGCCGCCCGGCTTCGACATCCCCATCCCGCGGACCGGCGAGGAACTCACCGCAGACGAGGAACCGCTCGACGGCACGGAAGAGCAGTTCCCTCTCGAGATGCACCTGCCGGAACAATCCGGCACGCAGGATCCGAGCGCCGCATAGGCACAAACGCCTTTGGGCTGCGAAGGCCAGGATCATGCCCAGGCTTTCGATCTTGCGCGCGGTCT
>CAIYXE010000597.1 GCA_903930095.1 uncultured Hyphomicrobiales bacterium | reverse complement strand
GTTTGCCGCCGGGTTCCTGCGTGGCTTCACCAGTGGAAAGACCCTGCCCGAGGCGGCGCGGCTGGGGTCGGTTGCGGCAGCCGAGGTGATTTCCCATATCGGCGCAAGGCCCGAGATCAATCTCGGAACCCACGCCCGCGCACTTGGCCTGCTATAGCTTCCGCAGAAAGACGCTGCGGATGAAGTGATCAGCACCTTTCCGCAGCACGAGGTCGGCACGCGGCCGGGTCGGCAGGATGTTTTCCCGCAGGTTCACCAGGTTGATCGTGTCCCAGATACGAGACGCAGTGTCACGCGATTCCCTGTCGGAGAGCGTTGCATAGCGGTGGAAATAGGACTTGGGATTGCGGAAGGCGCTGTCCCGCAGGGTGAGGAACCGTTCGATGTACCAGTGGCGCAGATCATCGAGATCGGCGTCGATATAGACGGAGAAATCGAAGAAGTCCGATGTGTTCGGTATGCCGCGGCCGTCGCGCGGTGGGCGGCCCGTCTGCAGGACGTTCACACCCTCCACGATCAGGATGTCCGGCTGGTCAATGACGGCGCGCTCGTCTTTCAGCACGTCGTAGGTCAGATGCGAATAGAGCGGCGCTGTCACGTTGCGCTTGCCCGCCTTGATGTCCGACAGGAAGCGCAGAATGGCGGGAAGGTCGTAGCTTTCGGGAAAGCCCTTCCGCGTCATCAGCCCCTCGCGCTCGAGAACGGCGTTGGGCAGCAGGAACCCGTCGGTCGTCACCAGATCGACTTTCGGATGCTTCGGCCAGCGCGCCAGAAGCCGCTGCAGAATACGCGCTGTCGTGCTCTTGCCGACAGCAACGCTGCCCGCCATGCCGATCACATATGGCACCTTGCGGTCGCTGAGGTGCAGGAAGTTGTTGGTTGCGCGGAACAGGCCCTGAGTGGCTGCGACATAGAGATTGAGCAGCCGCGAGAGCGGAAGATAGATTGCCTCCACCTCAGCGAGGTCGATGCGGTCATTCAGGCCGCGCAACTCGTCGAGGTCTTGCTGCGTCAGCGTCATCGGCGTGTCGGCACGGAGCGCCGACCACTCGTCCCGCGAAAACCGCCGGAAAGGGGAAACTTCCTTGACAAGTTCTTCCATGATCAGTCCTTCGGGCGCGTCGCCTTTTCAGCAAGGCCACTCATGGCTTGCCGCCGCGCAAGTTCGGCCATGACATCGGCCAGCGCCACACCCGACGCCTCGAGCAGCACCAGCAGATGATAGAAAAGATCTGCTGATTCGGAGGTGACATGGGCTTTGTCACGCAGCACTGCGGCGAGCGCTGTTTCAACTGCCTCCTCACCGAGTTTCTTGGCACATCTCTCGACGCCCTGGGCCAGGAGCTTCGCGGTATAGGACTGATCAGGGGAGGCGGTTTTCCGTGCCGCGATCTCATCCGCCAGTGCCGCCAGAATGTCGAGCCGGTGGTTGGTCATATTCGCTTCCTAACACAGGCGCATGGGGATGCCATTGGCCGAAAGATGGCGCTTGGCCTCGCCAACTGAGTAGGTGCCGAAATGGAAGATCGAGGCCGCGAGAACCGCAGCGGCATGGCCGTCTCGTATGCCGTCGACCAGATGATCGAGCGTCCCGACACCGCCTGATGCGATGACCGGCACGGTGACGGCATCAGCCACCGCGCGGGTCAGTTCGATGTCGAAACCCTTGCCCGTACCGTCACGATCCATGGAGGTGAGGAGGAGTTCGCCCGCTCCCAACGAAACGACCTCGCGCGCATAGGCCACGGCATCGATCCCGGTGGGCCTGCGGCCGCCATGGGTGAAGATCTCCCATCTGCCCGGCGCCACGGCCTTCGCATCGATGGCCACGACAACGCATTGCGCACCGAACTTCTCGGCCGCCTGACGCACGAAGTCGCGATTGGTCACTGCTGCCGAATTGATCGACACCTTGTCCGCGCCGGACAGCAAAAGATTTCGGATATCCTCGAGTGCACGGACGCCGCCGCCCACGGTGAGTGGCATGAAACAGGCTTCCGCCGTGCGCTGAACCACGTCGAATATGATGCCGCGGTTCTCATGCGTTGCGGTGATGTCGAGGAAGCAGAGCTCGTCAGCACCCGCCGCATCATAGGCCTTTGCGATTTCCACTGGATCGCCCGCATCGCGCAGGTCCACGAAGTTCACGCCCTTGACGACACGGCCGTCCTTCACGTCGAGACAGGGAATGAGGCGGGCCTTCAGCATCACGCCGCCCCGCGTATCATCGCGAGGGCTTTCGTCACGTCGATGCGCCCGTCATAGAGCGCGCGGCCAGATATGGCGCCTTCGAGGATCTGGCAGTCAGGCTGCAGGAGGCGTTGGATGTCATCCATGGACGCAAGCCCGCCGCTTGCGATCACGGGGATCGGAACGGACCGTGCAAGCTCAAGTGTTGAGTCGATGTTGAGGCCCGTCAGCACCCCGTCGCGGTCGATATCAGTGAAAATGATGGCAGAAACGCCCGCATCGGAAAAACGCTTGGCAAGGTCGATTGCCGTTAGGTCCGAGGTCTCGGCCCAGCCTTCGACCGCGACGCGGCCGCCCCTGGCGTCGATACCCACGGCGATGCGCCCGGGGAAAAGCCGGCAAGATTCCCGGACGAGCGCCGGATCGCGCAATGCCACCGTGCCGAGGATGACCCGGCGAATGCCTTTCTCCAGCCAGGCCTCAATGTGCCCGAGCGTGCGAATGCCACCGCCGAGCTGCACAGGCAGGGAGACGGCGCGGAGAACGGCCTCCACCGCCGGGCCGTTCACGGGTTTTCCCGCAAAGGCGCCGTTGAGATCAACGAGATGCAACCACGCGAAGCCCTGGTCAGCGAAGCTCCTCGCTTGCGACGCGGGATCGTCGTTGAAGACGGTCGCCTGTGCCATATCGCCGAGCTTCAGACGGACGCACTGACCGTCCTTGAGGTCGATTGCTGGAAACAGGATCATGGGCGCCACTTCAGGAAATTGGCAAGCAGCCTCAGGCCCAATGTCTGGCTCTTCTCGGGGTGGAACTGGGTGCCCGCAAGATTGTCGCGCCCGACGATGGCCGTGATCGTCGTACCGTGCTGCGTGGTCGCGACGACATGCGCGCTGTCGCATGCATCAAGGTGATAAGAATGGACGAAATAGGCGTGCAGACCGTTATCGCCCAGCGCGATTCCGTCCAGCAGCGCGTGAGGCCTCAGGCTGTCGAGCGTATTCCAGCCCATGTGGGGGATCTTGAAGGACGGATCATCAGGAATGATCGGCTTCACGTCGCCCGGGATCCAGCCGAACCCCTCGGCCACGTCATGTTCCAGCCCGCGCGAAGCCATGAGCTGCATGCCGACGCAAATGCCGAGAAACGGCTTGGCCTTGGCCAGCACCTCATGCTCGAGTGCCTCCCACATGCCGGGCACGGCCCTGAGGCCGTCCCGGCAGTCCTTGAACGCGCCGACGCCAGGAAGAACGATCCGGTCGGCCTTCCTGAGTTCGGCCGGATCGGCCGTGACGGTCACTTTGGTATTCTCCCCGCCGTCACGAGCCGCGCGCTCGAAGGCCTTGGCGGCAGAGTGAAGATTTCCGGACCCGTAATCGATAATGGCAAGTGTCATCGGACCAGCTCAGACGTTGCCGAAGATACCCAGCGTGTCCTCCGGGCCGGGACGCTGCCGGGAGGGGGCGAGAGCAGGAGCAGGAGTGTGACGGACGGGGCGGGAGAAAAAGGCAAGTTCAGCCGCCTCCACGCTGGAGGCCTCTATGAGACCGGAGCGGCGGAAGCCGGCCCGCTCCAGGGAGATGAGCTGCAACTGCCGCGCTTCGAAGCCGAAGAGCAGGGAAACGCCGAATTGCAGCAAGGACCCGACGGCCGCGTTAAGAAACTCCAGGCTAACAGCGATGCTGAGCCCGACGAAAACCGCAAACAGCAGTGCGGCGACAACCCACAGGCGGTACCACACAGCCCATATGAATGTCAGGATGAATGCGCCCCCGGCGAAGCCCTCGGGAATGAAGGCGACCCGATCCGGCTTGCCGTCCGGCGGCTCAAGAACAGCGTAGATCGTCATCAGCCTGCGAGTGAACCCTTGGTTGAGGGAATCCTGTCCTTCTGCCGCGGATCGATCTCGATCGCCTCGCGCAGGGCGCGGGCGAGTGCCTTGAAGCAGGATTCCGCGATGTGGTGGTTATTGTCGGCGTAGAGCGTCTCGACGTGCAGGGTGATGCCTGCATTCATGGCGAATGCCTGGAACCATTCGCGCACCAATTCTGTGTCGAATTCTCCGATCTTGGGCGCCGTGAATTGCACCTTCCAGACGAGAAACGGACGGCCGGACACATCGATCGCGGCACGCGTCAGCGTGCCGTCCATAGGCAGGTGAAGGCTCGCGTAGCGCCGAATGCCCTTGCGGTCGCCGAGCGCCCTGGCAACTGCCTGACCGAGGGCGATGCCGGAATCCTCCGCCGTGTGGTGCGCGTCGATGTGGAGATCGCCCTTTGCCCGCAAAGTAATGTCGATGAGGGAATGGCGCGAGAGCTGCTCCAGCATGTGATCAAGAAAGCCTACACCGGTCTTGACGTCGAAGGACCCCGTGCCGTCGAGAGCGACAGCCACCGAGATCCGGGTTTCAGTCGTGTTCCGTTCGATCGAGGCCTGGCGCATGGCGCTTGGTTCCAGCTGATGTATGACGCGCCTCTTAGCAGATGCAAAAGGAAATGGCCAAGAGCAGGTTTGAGGACCGGCTTTTCTTTGGCCAAAGGGCAGCCTACATGAGGCCCACGGATGTGAAAGGACTTTTCATGGCAGAGCCTCCGACTTGGCACGGCACCACCATCCTCTCGGTGAGGAAGGGGAACAGGGTCGTCATCGCCGGCGACGGGCAGGTCAGCCTTGGCCAGACCATCATCAAGGGCAATGCCCGCAAGGTAAGGCCTCTGGGAGCGGGGCAGGTAATCGGCGGCTTCGCCGGGGCAACGGCGGATGCCATGACGCTGTTCGAGCGGCTGGAAGCGAAACTGGAGCAATACCCGAGCCAACTGGTCCGCGCCTGCGTGGATATGGCCAAGGATTGGCGCACCGACCGTTATCTCCGGCGGCTGGAAGCCATGATGATCGTCGCCGACAGGTCGGTCACCCTTGTGCTGACCGGAACGGGAGACGTACTGGAACCGGAGAAGGGCATCATCGCCATCGGCTCCGGGGGCAACTATGCGCTGGCAGCGGCCCGGGCGCTGGCTGACGGTGATCTCGATGCGGAGGCCATTGCCCGCAAGGCCATGGCGATTGCTGCGGAGATCTGCGTCTATACCAACAACAACCTCACGGTTGAATCACTGGCCACGGCCTGAGCGGACATGAAGAGAGAATGACCGATTTTTCCCCCCGCGAGATCGTTTCGGAACTTGACCGCCACATCGTTGGCCAGACGGATGCCAAGCGGGCGGTGGCGATTGCGCTCCGCAACCGCTGGCGCCGCAAGCAGTTGGAAAGCCCGCTGCGCGATGAGGTGATGCCGAAGAACATCCTGATGATCGGCCCGACCGGTGTGGGCAAGACCGAGATCGCCCGCCGCCTTGCAAGGCTTGCGAACGCGCCTTTTCTAAAGGTCGAGGCCACGAAGTTCACCGAGGTCGGCTATGTCGGGCGGGACGTCGACCAGATCGTGCGCGATCTGCTCGAAGCGGGCATCGCCATGACGAAATCCGCCCGCCGCAAGGACGTCGAGGCCCAGGCGCATCTCAATGCCGAGCGCCGGGTGATCGAAGCGCTTGTCGGCGCCAACGCGTCCGAAACAACGCGCGAGGCTTTCCGGCGGAAACTCCGCGCCGGTGAACTCGATGACAAGGAGATCGAGATCCAGGTGGCCGATACCGGTACCGGAAACTTCGAGATTCCGGGCATGCCCGGGGGTTCAGCAAGCGTGATCAACCTGTCCGACATGCTGGGCAAGGCTTTCGGCGGCCGCACCAAGAGCCGTCGCATGTCGGTGAAGACCAGTCACGAACTTCTGCTGGCGGAGGAATCCGACAAGCTGCTGGACCAGGACCAGATCGTGCAGGAAGCAATCGAGTCCGTCGAGAACAATGGCATCGTTTTCCTCGACGAGATCGACAAGATATGCGCGCGCGCGGAGCGGCAGGGCGCCGATGTGAGCCGCGAGGGCGTGCAGCGCGATCTTCTGCCGCTCATCGAAGGAACGACGGTGTCGACCAAACACGGTCCGGTGAAAACAGACCACATCCTGTTCATCGCATCGGGCGCCTTCCACATCGCAAAGCCATCCGACCTGCTGCCTGAACTCCAGGGCCGGCTGCCGATCCGCGTCGAACTGAAGGCGCTCAACCGCGAGGATCTCGAGCGCATCCTAACGGAACCCGAAGCGAGCCTGATCAAGCAGTACCGTGCCTTGCTGCAGACCGAAGGCGTGACCCTCGACTTCACGACAGAGGGGATCGCCGCGATCGCCCAGATCGCGGCAGAGACCAACGCAAGCATCGAGAACATCGGCGCCCGGCGCCTGCAAACGGTCATGGAAAGACTGCTGGACGACGTGAGTTACCTCGCGCCCGACCGTTCGGGAGAGACAGTGGTGGTCGACAAGGCCTATGTCGACAAGCATGTCGGCATGCTGGCGAAGAACGCGGACCTCTCGAAATTCATCCTTTGATGGACACCTGGCCGGTTATGTTCTCGGCTTCTGTCTCTTCCGCTCAAGGACGTTGAGGATGTCCTCGAGCGTGGAGGGGTCCAGCCTTCCGATTTCATCGGCCAGGCGATTGGCCAGTTCGGTTGCCTTGGGGCTGAGGCCCGACGTGTCGATGGCAATGCGCGGGTGAGAGATGCGCGCCAGGCGGACCACTTCTTCCGCATCGTCCCAGATGATGTTGAAGAATGACAGGATGCGCTGGATCAGATGCCAGCCGGGCCGACCGCGCTTGCCGTGCTCCAGAGCCGAGAGATAGGCGGAGGAAACACCAATCCCGTCTGCCATGTCCTTGAGCGTTATGCCGCGTTCGGCGCGGAGCTTGCGCATTCTGTCGCCGAAGGGGGTCATCGCCCGTCCCTGATCCGCCTGATCCGTACATAATAGGCACCACCACCACCGTGTTTGGGGTGGGCGGGCTGAAACCCCGCGACAAGCAACCTGAATTCCGGCTCGTGAAACCACTCCGTGACCAGGCGGCGAAGCCGTCCGGCGCGTTCCGGTGAATGAAAGTGACCGGCCCCATGCAGGGTGTGGCGCGAGAAGGGCGAATCGCCCTTGCCGGTGATGACCAGCGCATTGCGCACACCCGTTGCCTGGGCTTCGCGGAGAAAGCCCAGAAGATTGACGCGAGCCATCTCAACCCCGCTGCCATGCAGGTCGAGGCGTCGCTCGATGTCGAACTGGCCTCGCGTCAGGCGCTGGGTGGTTCGCCGGTCGAGGCCGGTTATCTGCGGCGGTGGCTTGTGGAGAGGCGACGGCGTTGCCACATGTGGCGTTGACGGCAGGCTGAGGTGACGTTTTGCCGTAACAGCCGTTCCCAGCGGCGATGCCGGTGCAGGGCGCGAAGCCCGGTAGCGGAGCGGCTTCACGGACTTCGCCGCTTCAAGCCAGAGTTCAAAGTCGGGCGGCTTGCGGCTCACGGGGCAAGCCCAAGTTCTTCGCACACAGCGAGTGGCAGGAGAACTGTCATGCAGCCGGTGCTTTTCATGTGGCCCGCAATAGCCCCGGCGTCATCGCCGAAACCCCAGTAGACGTCGCCGCGTGCCAGGCCGGTGATGGCGCTGCCGGTATCCTGGGCGATCAAGAGTTGGCGAAAGGAAATCATGGTGGCTTCTTCGCCCGCCGGAACCTGCGTGTCCAGCCAGACAGGTGTGCCGAGCATCCATGCCTTCCTATCAACCGCAAGGCTCCCGCGGGGTGTCAGCTGCACCTTCTGGGCACCCAATGCTCCAAGATCCTGCCTGTCGAGCAGGGCTTCCCGGAAGAAGATGAAGGAACGGTTCTCCCACATCAGCGCGCGCGCCTCCTGCGGGTGTGCGGACATCCAGCGCCTGATCGCCTGCATGGACATCTGATCCTGCGAAAAAGCTCCGCGCTCTACAAGCAGGCCGCCGATTCCAGTATAGGGAAGCCCGGACTTTGCCGCAAATGAGAGGCGCATGATGCCGCCGTCCTCCAGCATCACCCGTCCTGATCCTTGAATATGAACGAAAAAAGCGTCCGCCCAGTCCCGCAGGTAGACAAGCTCGAGACCTTGACCTGACAGACCGCCCTCCTCGATGTCTGGGCGGGTGAGGTAGGGGGCCGCCTCCCCGTCGACCATCCGTCCAAAGCCAAGGCCTGTTTGCGCACGGTCTTCGTCGGAAAAAGCGACGAGATCAGGCGGGCGGCGGTAGATGGGCACAACATAGGCGGCGGAAGGGGTGCGGCTGCCGGCGACCTCAGGTTCAAAATAGCCCGTGAACAGTCCTTCCGGCCGCTCAGCATCCCTTACGCGGAACGGCTGGAACCGCGTCTCGAAGAATTGTCTTGCATCACGTGCCGAGAGCGCAGCCTGGCAGGTGTCGAGCCAGGACTGGCGGCTTCCGCCGAAGCG
>CAIYXE010000596.1 GCA_903930095.1 uncultured Hyphomicrobiales bacterium | reverse complement strand
TGCAGCGTCCGCTGGCAACGGTGGTGATCGGGGGGATCATCTCTTCGACCATCCTGACGCTACTGGTGCTGCCCGCTCTTTACCGGATGATCTGGTCGCGCAAGTCAGATGAACCGGCTCAGGCGAACGCAGTCCTTGCACCAGAAACTGCCTGATCAACGAGGCTCATCCGCTCGCGCTGTTACCACCGCGCGAGCGGGTTTGTACCGATTGCCGGAGCCAATCCGATGAATGACTTAGCAAGACCAAAACTACCGGATGCCGCCATGAAGTAATGGCTGGGAACAAGTCGGATGCGAACTCGTCTCCACTGGACATAGCTGCCGCCAGAGCACCCAGACTTCAGACCATCGGCGACCGCCACTCGGCCAGGACGTCAGAGCGACGGAGTTTATATATCTGGCGGTCGACGAGGTGATAGGTGGTCAGTCGAAGTTCTTCTTCTCGTAGATTGTGGCGATCGTTCTGCCATCCCAGACATAGCAGAGATGGCGTTCCTGACGGCAGTTCGACAACAGCCGTGCCCGAAACACCGCCACGCATTCCCCGCCGTCGTGACGGACGCTGAGGTAGGCGATACCATTGGCACCATCGTCCCGCAGCTGGGCCGCCAGCTCCTGTGACATGGCGTAGCTACGGGGATGATAATAAGCCGGATGGCTCTCCCGCACTCCGCGAATATCATGGAGCTCGGCGTCGAGATCGACCGCATAGACCCGCATGTCGAGTTCCTGCGCGGGCTCATCGGTTGCAGCCAAGAACCCGACACGATGGTAGCTCGTCTCGGCAATCGCTGTCTCGATGGTCAGGCTGGCGTAGAACACCCCGTAGCTGCCATTGGTGAAGCGATCGCCTTCGGGATTGGGGTGCGTGAAGGCAGCCATGATTGGTGTCGTGCCGGGCCCGGCGATGCGGTCCTCGGGCGGGACCAGCGCAATGTCGCCGACTTCATCCCGCAAGCGGTCGTTCGTCATGGCCTCGATCTGGAACACGGCTTCCAGATCAGCGGGATCAGCGACCGCATCGAACAGGCCCACTGGCGGAAACCGGCTCGGGACAATGCGATAACACGGACGCCAGTCGAGCTGGGCAGTCGGGATTTCCGTCATCCGCGCTGGGCATCGATATATTGGCGCACCACGTAGAGATCAGCAACGTTACCCGAAGTCATGCGTTCGACAGCTGGACGGCCACCGAAGATGCTCGCCTTGTTCGGCTTGCGCACCCAGTCGTTGGCCGTTTTCGGCAGCAGGATCTGCAAGCCCTTGTAGATGCCCATGACATAGGAAATGCGCTCGAGCGCATCCTTGGGGATTCCGGCTACAGCACCGCGTTTCCACGACTGAAAGGTGGAGCGGCTGTCGAGGCCGAGAATCCGCATCTGCTCCTGCTCTTTGAGCTCCCAGGCATCGGCAATCCTGAAGAAGGTCCTCAGAGCGGGTCCAGTCAGGTCCTTGCGATCGATCTGTTTGGCAGTCGTTGCGGCGGGCATGGCGCAGCCTCCTTTCACAGCGTCAATATGCTTACAAACTAGACCGAAGTCAATATTTGATCAGAAACTGAACAACATGACAACGCCAGCACTTCGACCACGCCGACACCGGCGGAGGTGGTGGTCAGTTCGAGCGTGACGCTGGCGGTGGTGATCTGGTCGACCGAACCGACGTTCACCTTGAAGCTCATGACCTGCGCCCGGAAATAATATTTGTCGTCGATCTGGATGGCGACGAGGAATGGACTTGTAACGGTTTTGCGCCGGTCACCTGAGCGATTAGAGCTCGCAACAGGAGACCGACGAGATGATCAAGCATTCAGAAGAGTTCAAGCAGGAGGCGGTGCGGATTGCG
>CAIYXE010000595.1 GCA_903930095.1 uncultured Hyphomicrobiales bacterium | reverse complement strand
GCTCGTCTTCATCCTGCTGATGGGCGATTACATCCTTCCGCAGTACTTAGGTGGCGGCAAGGTGTTCTTCATCGGCAACGCGCTGGTCGATCTCTTCCTGCAGTCGCGCAACTGGCCCTTTGGTGCTGCCGTTTCGGTGGCGCTCGTCGCCATCATGTTCGTCACCATCTTCCTCTACATGCGTTTCGTGCTGAGCCGGGGCGACCAGCGCCGCGCGGCGCTGGTGTAACGCCATGCGGGCCTACGTCATCCTCATCTACATCTTCCTTTATGCGCCCATCGCCTTCATCGTGGCGGGCAGCTTCAACGCCGGGCGCCAGGCCATGGTGTGGCAGGGCTTCTCGCTGCAATGGTATGGCAAGGCCTTCTCCAACCCGCTCATCATGGAGGCGCTGGTCACGAGCCTCTATATCGCTTTCACCAATGCTGTGCTCTCCGCCATCATCGGCACCTTCGCCGCCCTGGGGCTGGAGCGTGTCAGGGGCTGGGTGCGGGTTTTCTTCGATTCCCTCCTCTACATCGCCATCATGGTGCCGGGCATCGTCATCGGCATCTCGACGCTCATCGCCTTCGTCTCGGCCTTCGATGCGATCAATCCGCTGCTCGGTGTGCGGCTGCAGATGGGGGCCTGGGCGGTCATCGCGGCGCATGTGCTGTTCAACACGGCGGTGGTGGCGCTTCTCGTGCGCGCCAGGCTGCAGGGCATGGACCGCAGCCTCGTTGAGGCCTCCGAGGATCTCTATGCCACGCCTTTCGGCACCTTCCGCCAGGTGGTGCTGCCGCTGCTGGCGCCCTCGATCCTGGCGGGCTTCCTGCTGGCCTTCACCTTCTCCTTCGAGGACTTCATCATCGCCTATTTCGTGGCAGGGCCGGACGTGACTCTGCCGATCTACATCTTCTCGTCCATCCGCCGCGGCATCACGCCGGAGATCAACGCGGTGGGCTCGGTGGTGCTGCTCACCTCCTTCGTGCTGCTGATCCTGGCGCAGCTCATCCTGCAGCGCGGGCAGCGCACGAAAACGGCCTGAAGATAGATCAGCCCGCGAGGTAGCGCCGCTTCAGATGCGACTCGAAGTGTTTCGCATTCAGCGGCTCGCCGGTCGCCTGCCGCATGATCTCGGGCGTGGAGAGCATCGAGGCCTTCGACCAGATGTTTTCATTCCGCCAGCCATTGATGGCGCTGAAATCGCCGCGCGCAATCTGGGCTGGCGCATCCGGAATGGCGCGTTCCACCGCGGCCCACTGCTGCGCCGCCATCATGGCGCCCAGCGTGTAGCTCGGGAAATAGCAGAAGGCGCCAGACGGCCAGTGCACGTCCTGCATCGGGCCGTCCTTGTAGTTGCCTTCGGTTGAGAGGCCCAGATACGCCTGCATCTTGTCGTTCCACACGCCGGGAACGTCCCTCGCCGCGAGCCCGCCCGTCACCAGCTCCTGCTCAATCTCGAAGCGCAGGATGACGTGGAGGGGATAGGTCGCCTCGTCGGCATCGACCCGGATGAAGCCGCGCGCCACGCGGTGCACATGCGCGAGGAGGTCATCCACCGTCACGTCCTGGATGCCGAGGATCTCGCGCGCCCTGGGCAGCGCGAAGGCCCAGAATTCGGGCCGCCGCGACAGCTGCATTTCCTGGAACAGGCTCTGGCTCTCATGCATCGCCATGCCGCGCGCCTTGGCGCTGGGCCAGTGTGACAGGTCATGCGGCAGGTTCTGCTCATAGAGGCCGTGGCCCGTCTCATGCAGGATGCCCATGAGCGAGGAGAGGAACTCGTCCGTCCGGTAGCGCGTCGTCATGCGCACGTCGGAGGGAACGCCGCCGCAGAACGGGTGGTGCGACACGTCGAGCCGCCCGTGGTGAAAGTCGAAGCCCACCGCCTTCATCAGTTCGAGGCCCAGCGCCTTCTGCTTCTCGGCGGGGAAGGGGCCATTGAAGGCCTTCAGCGGATGCTGTTCCCGCCGCCGCGCCTGCGCCTCCAGCGCCTCCGGAATGAACCCCTTGAGGAAGGCCTTGAGGTCGGCGAAGACCCGCGCAATCTCGGCGGAGCGGCTGCCAGGGTCATATTGCTCCACCATTGCGTCATAGGGCGAAAGCTTCAGCACCTCGGCCCGGCGCTGGGCTTCCTCGCGGGCCAGCGCCACGATGTTCTCGAAGCTGGGGAGGAAGTCCTTCCAGTCATTCTTCGCCCGCAGAACCCGCCACAGCTGCTCGCAGCGCAGCCTGGCGCTCACCTGCCGGGCCACGAAGTCGGAAGACAGGCAGGTGCGGTTGATGTAGGCGCGCTTGAACTCGGCCACCGCGGCTTTCTGCGCGGCATCGAGGTCTTCCTGCTCGGCCGCGCCAATCCAGTCGGCAATCTGCGGCGCTGTCGCCATTTCATGCGCCATGGAGGCAAGAACGCTCATCGCCTCGGCGCGCTTTTCGCCGCCGCCGTCGGGCATGTTCACGGCCTCGTCCACGCCCAGCATGGACTGCGC
>CAIYXE010000594.1 GCA_903930095.1 uncultured Hyphomicrobiales bacterium | reverse complement strand
TTGACAGGCACCTACGTGGACGTCTGCCTGCATGCGGACGCGGCAGCGTACGAAGACAACTTCCTCACTACGTTGGGCGCGGATTAGCCTCTCCTGGTGATCAGCCCCCTACGGGTGGTCCAGCTTGAGTGTTAGTTCATTGACGGCCTCGGCGCCAGCGCGGGCGGCGAAGCCAGATGGGTTAGCGCAGCCGCCCACGCAGTTTGACGATTTCACCCTACTCCCCGCCAAATCCTTGACGAAACAGGCTACTCAGGCGCAACCTTGCCCCTATGCGAGGGAGAGCGAAGCGATGTCCACGCCCAAAGTCACCTATTTCGACTTCGCCGGCAGTCGCGGCGAGGAAGTGAGGTTGGCGCTAGTGATCGCCGGCGTCGCTTTTGACGACAACCGGCTCAAGCCAGACTATTTCGCCCGGATCAAATCCGACTTACCGTTTGGATCTCTGCCGATCTTCGAGGTTCCGGGACGCGGCGTCTTTGCCGAGACGAACGCGATATTGCGGCTGATCGGGCGTCTGCATAGCCTGCATCCAGACGATCCTTGGGATGGGGCGCGGCACGACGCCGTGTTGGAGGCGTGTGAGGAGCTGCGCCAGCGTGTCTCGGCCACCTCGCGGATCGCTGATGCGGCGGAAAAGAAGGCGGCGCGGCACGCGCTGGCTGCCGATTATATCCCGCGCTGGGCGAAGGGGATCGAGCGGCTGATCGGCGAGGGACCCTTCGTCGGTGGGGCGCAACCCGCAGTCGCCGACATCAAGGTTTACATGATCGAGAAA
Organism: uncultured Hyphomicrobiales bacterium; assembly: GCA_903930095.1. Classification (GTDB taxonomy): domain Bacteria; phylum Pseudomonadota; class Alphaproteobacteria; order Rhizobiales; family Aestuariivirgaceae; genus Aestuariivirga. The sequence continues at coordinate 973 of CAIYXE010000594.1, read as the reverse complement.
GCGCTGAGCGGGAGCACTTATGACGATATTCCGACGACGGTTCTCGACCCGTTTGACAGATTGAAGGTGGTGGCTCGGGGGATTACGAGCCATCCCGCCGTACTGGCGTGGTATGCACCAAAGGCCTGACGCTGCGGTAAAGAACAAGAAAGAGAGTTCACTTAGAACAGCATGTTCGAGGGAGTTTGCGCATGTCGCGTTACCTGACCCTTGCAGGATTGGAGGCGGGTCTGCCTGAAATACTAAATGCGCCTAAGGACAACGGCACGCTTGCTGCGATCGTCATCCGCCCGCAACCGGGCCAGCGGGTCGAACTGGGAAGCTGCGAAGTCAGTCTGAAGCTGGGAACCCATGGCGACAACTGGCCCAATGGCTGCTGGAAAACCACTGACAATGGTTCCCCTCACCCCGACGTCCAGATATGTATTATGAACGCCCGTTGCATTGCACTGATCGCTCAGGATCGCGACAACTGGGCACCAGCGGGCGACAATCTTTTCATCGATATGGATCTGACACCGGGCAATGTTCCGCCCGGCACACAACTGGCGATTGGCACGGCGGTCATCGAAATTACCGATACCCCGCATAATGGATGTGACAGCTTCATCGCGCGCTATGGCCGTGACGCCTGTGTCTTCGTCAACACACGGGTAGGAAAGCGTCTGCGCCTGCGAGGCGTCTACGGCCGCGTTGTCGGCGATGGTCATCTCGCCGTTGGAGACGCTGTCAGGAAAGTCACAGCTAAAGTTCTTCCGTCTTCGGGAGTGTCCGTCGTCAGATAATTTGAGAACTTTGGGTGCGTGATCGAAGAGAGAATCTGGCGCATCTGGGTTTGATGTTATGCGGCCTTGCGGCGGTGGTCCAGGCGTTGGGTCTCAACGGTGCCGCGTTCAGACGCAGGGCTTCCGCGCAGGGAGAGTTTGGGGGAGGCCTTAGCCTTTTGCACCGCCCTCAAGTCTGCGTTTTCCGC
>CAIYXE010000593.1 GCA_903930095.1 uncultured Hyphomicrobiales bacterium | reverse complement strand
GCTGGTGCCGGCATCAACCGCAATGATCAAATCTCTTTTCACGATGACCTGACAGTGGAACCGCAACAAGTCCCGGTCGTATCATGAATAGCGGCCAGCAGGTCAATGCTTTTGTCGCATGCAGCCGCAGAAGATATGTAACCTTACGCAATGAAGCTAAGTTAAATCGATTGCATAAGTCACTTTGTCCGCAGTTCAGCGCATACGGCGTGCATGGTGCGTGATGGCTTTCACATAAACGGTCTCGAATTCGCCGATTCTTTCCGCCACGTCGAACTGCCGCGCATGCAACCGCCCCCAGGAAGACAGGCTCTGCAGTCCGGCCGGATCGGCAAGAAGCTCCGACATGCGCTGCGCAAGCGCCAGGGCGTTCCCGGGTGGAACGAGAAGCCGCGCGCCCGGTCCCGTCAGCACGCTGCGATAGCCGGCATTTCCGGCCCCGATGATGGGCGTGCCGCTCGCCAATGCCTCGGCCAGAATGATTCCGAAGCTCTCGCCATAGAGTGCCGGCGAGACGGCAAACGTCGCCTCCCGCAACAAGGACAGGAGCCGCTCGGCACTTGGTGCAGGCACATGCTCGATCCAGCCGCCGCCCAGCTCCCGCTGGGTGGCGAGCACCAGGGGCCGAAGGTCGCCGTCCCCCGCGATCACGATGCGCGGCCGCGGCAGCCCGTGAGGCAACGGAACAGCGCCACTCGCCAGCAGCCGCACCGCATCGAGCAGAACCTGCACGCCCTTGCGTGGCTCCAGGCGCCCCACGAACAGGATGACCGGCACGGCAGCCTGCTCCTTTCGATTGGCGAAGAAGGCCTGGAGGTCAGTCACCGGAGGCAGCACCACCGGTGTTGCACCAGAGGTGCTGGGCCTGAGATGGGCAAGCGGTGCAGCAGAAACGGCAATGGCGCCGTCAAGCCGGTCCAGCAGATAGCGGCTCAGCAGCTTGAACAGGCTGCGCAGCGCCGCACCCGTCAATCCGGGCGGCGGCGTGTCATGGAAGCTCGCCACCCGCGGCAGGTCGAGCCTGCGGAACAGCTGCCACGGCATCAGCGGATCCCATGGCGTGTGGAAGTGGACGACATCGGGAGCCCATGCCTTGAGATTCTCCAGGATCCTTGCGAGCTCCGCCGCGCCCGCCCATGTCACCTCGAAACGCGTTCCGGCGAAGGCCACGCTCCGCATGCCGCCCAGCCGCAAAAGCCCCGGACGGGCCGCCGCCCCCAAGCCCGGCGCGATGATCAGCGTCTCATGCCCGCGCGCGCTGAGCGCCCGGTCCAGCGCATGGATGTTACGCTGCACGCCGCCATGGCGGTCCGGGTCATAGGGGCACACTTGCACCACCTTCATGGTGCTGGGCCCACGGCACCGGCTGGCGCTGCAGCCATCACGCGACGCACCCGTTCTTTGCCGGCAGCAGGTTCATGCTGCGTCCCGCTATGCCTCGTTCATCGCCGGCTGGCGGGGCTGCTCGCTCATCTGGCCATTCTCGAAATTGATGATGCGGTCGGCGAATCCGAGCCAGGCAAGATCATGCGTGGAGATGACCACGGTCTTTCCCTGCTGCCGCAGCGATGGCAGCAGGGTACGGAAAAAATAGTCCCGCTTCTCGGGGTCCTGGTCCGCCACGAACTCATCAAGGATCAGCACGTTGCGGTCCTCCAGCAGCGCAATGGCGAGGGCAAGGCGGCGCCGCTGGCCCGACGACAGGTCGATCCGCGAGATGCCGTCACTGCGGATGCTGGTGACCCCGGTCAGGGACACCTTGTCGATCGCTGCGTCGGCCTGCTCTGGCGTGACGTTCTCGAGGCCGTAGAGATGCCGGAACACGTGGAACTGCGTGAAGATCGCCGAGAAATGCGCGCGATAGGCCGTCATGTCCTCTGGTGCCAGGGGCTTGCCGTCCACCTCGATCGTGCCGGACACCGGATCCAGCAGGCCCGCCAGCACATTCATGAAGGTCGTCTTGCCGGAGCCGTTGCTGCCGGTGAGAAAGACCACCTCCCCGTGCTTCAGCTCGAAATCGAGGGGCCCCAGCGCAAAGTTGCTCGTCTCGCGCGAGTTGTACGCCGCCTCGACGCCGCGCAGCCGGATCGTGCCGAAGGGGGCGACGGCCGCCACGTGCCTTTCCGGAACGCGCTCGACCACCGCGAGGTCCTTCGCAAGATCATTGATACGGAGATAGGAAATGAGCGTGCCGATTAACGCGGGGTAGTTGGTGACGATCTGCTCGAAGGGAGTGAGCGAGAACAGCACCAGCGTCAGGAGTTGAAAGGTGACGACTGATTCTGTCCTCACCAGATAGGGAACGAGGAAGACGATGCCGCCGAACAGCAGGAACTTGAGAGCATGCACGGCGGCCTCGCCCGTCTCGAAAATCCTGCTGACCTTGATGAGCAGCCGCCGCAGGCGCTCCAGCACATTGCCGAGGTCGGCGCTGAAGCTCGCGCGGCGCGGCTGGTTGAGCCGGAGTTCGCGGAAGCCCTTCAGCATCTCGGAGACGCGCTCGAAATAGGCCACCTCGAGTGCGCGCGCATCGTCGTTGAGGCGCGCCACGGTCTTCTGCTGCAGGTGATAGGCCAGGGTGCCAAGCACCATGACGAGGATCACGAACAGGCCGGCAACAAACGAGTAGCTGAAGATCTGCGGAACGGCGATCGACAGGAAGATCACGGCGGGAAGCATGTTGAGGAAGGTGCTCGTGAAACCCGCCACGATGCTGACGTCGGTTGTGAGGATATGATAGAGGGCACCGTGTTCCCGCCGGTCGATGAGACTGGGCTGCGCCTTCAGCAGCCCGCCGATCAGCTTCAGCCGCACGTTGTTCACGACATAGGTGGTGACCACCTGCACGACCACCTGATAGGTGAAGCTGGACACGACGACGACCGTAAACGCCAGCGCGAAGAGCGGCAACCAGTATGAAATCGTTATCTCGACGGGCGACGCCGCTGCCCGGTTGACGATGATCATGACCCAGTCACGCGACAGGCCGGCGATGAGCGCCAGGATCAGGATCCCGTATTTGAGCCGCCGCGGCCCGTGCGCCCAGAGGAAACGCAGCATCGGCCATGCGTGTTTGAATATCGTATCAGTAATAACGATGAAATCCTTTTAGTTTAGCCAAGGACTCTGATGCCCCATCGCCTTGCGCATTTTTCGGGCGAGTGTTAGACAGTTGCGCGCCCAGCGACAACTAGAAATATTATTCTGCAATATAGCTGGCTAACTTTCTTGGAACTTACGATGGCCGCCGGTTCTGCCAGGCCCCTGATTGTCACGGGGGCGAATCACCTTTACGCCCGCACGCTGTATCAATTGCTGTGCTCTGCCGAGCGCCTCGGCGAGAACGCGCGGGCTGACTGGATCGTCTATGACCTTGGCCTCACCCCTTCTGACCGCGCTTCCCTCGCGCAGCGGTTCCGCTGGCTGACGCTGAAGACCTTTTCATTCTCCAGCCATCCCCCGCACGCTGCCATTGAGCGCGGCAGCTATGCCTGGAAGCCGCTGATCCTTGGCGCATATGCAGACCATGCCGGGCCGGTGTTCTGGTTCGATAG
>CAIYXE010000592.1 GCA_903930095.1 uncultured Hyphomicrobiales bacterium | reverse complement strand
TCACTTGAGGTAGAACAGCCGGATGGATGATCGCAATAGCAAAGTCTGGCAGGCAACGCTGACACCACACCGCAGTCTCAGCCGAAACGGCTTCTTCATTCTCATGGGGCTGGTGGGTGCTGTGAACCTCGTCGTCGCCGTGATGTTCGTCATACTTGGTGCCTGGCCCATTGCTGGTTTCGCGGGGCTCGACGTGCTGCTTGTCTGGTGGGCATTCCGTGTCAATTTCGCCGACGCCCGCAAGCTGGAACGCATCTCCATCACCGAGCACGAACTGGTCCTCGACCGCATGAGTGAAAAGCGCCCACTTGAGCAGCAGCGATTTGTCCGTCGCTGGGTGCGGGTTGAACTCGAAGAAGACCATGACCGGGAGCTCATCGGGCAACTGCTGATCATTTGCGGCAGGACACGCATTGCGATTGGCGATTTTCTGGCGCCGGAAGAACGAAAGACTCTGGCAACGGCTCTCAAGTCCGCCCTGGCCATTCCGCGTATCTGATCAGCTTTCGGGTGGGAATGGCGCTGCGCAAAGGCTAGGTTTTCTTCATGGACAACGCGATCGATTTGAAGGAATCAGCTCGGGATTATGAGCTTGTGCGTCATAACCTCGACTTTCTGCGAGAGCACTGGCGTGAACAGCCATCCCTCGAATTGCTGGCTGAACGGAATGGCCTCAGCGCCGCGCATCTTCAGCGCCTGTTTATGCGCTGGGCCGGCCTGAGCCCAAAGGCCTTCGTACAGGCACTCACCATTGACCATGCCCGCAAGCTGCTGCGTGATTCAGCCAGTGTGCTCGATACCAGTTACGAGGTCGGTCTTTCCGGTCCCGGCCGTCTCCATGACCTATTTGTGACCCATGAGGGCATGACGCCAGGCGCATACAAGGCCCGCGGAAAAGGCCTCGTCATTCGCTATGGTTTTCATGACTGCCCTTTCGGCAAGGCTCTGCTACTGATCTCCGATCATGGCATCTGTGGACTTGCCTTTGCAGATGAGGGACAGGAGGAAGCAAGCTTTCTCGACATGCGGAACCGGTGGCCTGATGCTGAATATCTCCATGATCAAGCAGCAACGGCTGGGCCCGTTGCCCGCATTTTCAACCCCGGACGATGGAAGGCCGAACAACCGCTGCGCATCGTCTTCATCGGTACGGAATTCGAGACAAGGGTTTGGGAAACGCTACTGAGAGTTCCCATGGGTCGGGCAACGACCTATTCCGATATCGCAGGCCATCTTGGCAACCCCAAGGCATCGCGCGCAGTGGGTACCGCGGTGGGCAAGAACCCCATCTCTTTCGTGGTGCCGTGCCACCGGGTGCTGGGTAAGTCCGGCGGGCTTTGTGGCTACCACTGGGGATTGACCCGGAAGCAGGCCATTATCGGCTGGGAGGCCGGGCTGATAGAAAGCGGCAACGCGGATGCCTGACCCTCAGCGGGCTGTCTTGCGCAACCGGATGAGGATGTCGACCCGGTCGATTTCGGTACCCGGCGGCAAGCCGGGCAGCCCCAAGACCTCACGGTCGCTCGTGCCAATGTCGACCAGCGACTCGGTTTCCTCAAGGTAGTAGTGGAAAT
>CAIYXE010000591.1 GCA_903930095.1 uncultured Hyphomicrobiales bacterium | reverse complement strand
CCGGCTGAAGCCGCAAGTGTTGCCGCCCTGTCGCGCATGAAGAAGCGCAGACGCCCGCCGCTTTCCACGGCATCCACGCCATGCACGGTCATGATCGCCTCCAGCGCCTCGCGCGCCGCCATCACCCGGTCGATCTGGTAGCCGGTCACCAGCCCTTCGACGCCGCCCGCGTCCACGTCCACCACACCGTAACCGGCGCACACCTCCTCGATCAGGCGGCCAAGCGTCAGCGCCCCGATGCGCCCGTTCAACCAATGCCCGCGCCCATAGTTCACGGCATCGGACCAGATATCGGCGCGCGCCGGAAACTGCGGGAAAGGCCGTGAATCCCATGCCCAGAAGAAAATGCGCCCGGGGTCCACCATCGTCCCGCCATAGAGCGGTGAGACCGGATTGTGCGCACCCGCGGCGGACCAGTATCGCCCCAGTGCGGAAACATACCGGTTCTGGATCAGGTCGTCGCGCCCGCCGCCGGAAAAGCGCGGCAGCAAATTCTCCGCCGATTTCGCATCGATGAAGGCATTGGGCTCGTTGGTCGCCTTGTCGATGGCGGCACAGCCTGCTTCCGTGAACCACACCGGCTTGGCGCGCGGCACCCATGCCGTGGGCGTTGGCCGCTCCACCCCGCCCGGCCGGTCAAAATGCGGATTGCTCCAGAACCCCGCGATGTCCTTGACGCGGAACACCCAGGGCTTGCCATGCGCCCCGTCGGTGATCGGCGTGCGGATCTGCGCCGCACGCTCGGCTTCGCTGCGGTAGAACCAGTCGAAGCCCTCGCCACCCGCGATGTTGGCCGCAAGGTAGGAGGGATCATAGATCGAGGCGAAGCCCGCCATGCGGTCGGCATGGCCGTCGCCGTCGCGCCAGTCGCTGAGCGGCATGTAATTGTCGATGCCGATGAAACCCACCGCCGGCGAGGACCACAGCGGATCGAGGTGGAAGAACACGTCGCCTGTCTGGTCCTGCGGCCGGTGCCCGGCATATTCCGTCCAGTCCGCACCATAGGAGACCAGCGCCCCCGGCAGCATGGCCTTCACCTCGGCGGCAAGCGTCACCAGCCCCGCCACGAAGGGAAAGGCGTTGCCCGCCCGCCGCAGCGTGGTAAGGCCGCGCAGCTCGCTGCCGATCAGGAAGGCGTCAACCCCGCCCGCCAGCGCGCAGAGCCGTGCATAATGCAGCACCATGCGCCGGTAACCCCAGCCCGGCGGACCGGAATAAGACACGCCAAGCCCCTGCCCGGAGAAATGCGCCGGGCTGGCATTGCCGAGGAATGCCTGCACCTCGCCCGCCACCGCCTCCGTCTTGTCGGAGCTCCCCGGCCGCCCCGGCGCCACCGCGCAGGTGATGCGCCCGCGCCACGGGTAAGCCGCCTGCTCCACGCCGCCATAAGGGTCGGGCCTGCCATTGCCCGCGGCAATGTCCATCAGCACGAAAGGGTGGAACATCACCTTCAGGCGCCGCGCCTTCAGGTCGCGGATGGCGCGGATCACCGAGGCATCTGACGGCGTCCCGCCATAGGCTGGGCCACCGCCGCTGGTGCTCACCTGGTGCGCATTGGCGCGCGCCATGCCGCTCACCCGCCATGTTTCGGGATCGGTGCGCTTCAGGCGATTGTCGACGCCGGGCTTCACCTCGCAGGATCCGCAGCGCAGGTCGGTGCCGAACCATGCCGTCACCAGCGAGGCCCAGCGCAGGTTCCGGCAAGACGCGCTAAGCTGGCCAACGGAGACGCTCCAGTCGCTCTCGTCAGCCGCGGCATGCGCGTTCTCGGGCTGGGTGATGCCCTCCTCCGCCTCACGCGTCACCACGCGGGTGTCGTAACCGAACTCGGTCGAGCCGGGGATGATGCTCACCGCCCTGACATGGGTCTCCGCACCGCCGGCCGCACGGATCACCTCGAAGGAAAACTGCGGCAGCCGGTTGCCGAAATCGGCAAGCGGCAACCGCTCGAACACGATATAGGCAAGCCCGCGATATGCGGGCACATTGCCGGCCCCGAGCTTCGCCGCAATCAGGCTGTCCGGTTCCTGCGTCTCGCCGCCGGTGTAAAGCCGCGCGGTCACCCGCGACAGGTCGAACGGCTTGCCATCCGCCCACACCCGGCCAATGCGGTCGATCTCGCCCTCGCACAGCCCCACCGCGAAGTTCGCGAAATAGGTATAGGT
>CAIYXE010000590.1 GCA_903930095.1 uncultured Hyphomicrobiales bacterium | reverse complement strand
CTTCGCCATGCGCTCTCGGCCAAGGTGAAGGACCAGTCGCTGGTTATCCTTGACCAGGCGGCCTCTGACGGCAAGACCAAGACGCTGGTCAATGCCTTCGAGAAGCTCGGTCTTGCCAACGCGCTGATCATCGACGGCTCGAACGTGAACGAGAGCTTCGCCAAGGCAGCGCGCAGCATCCCGAACATCGACGTGCTTCCGATCCAGGGCATCAACGTCTACGACATCCTGCGCCGCAAGAAGCTGGTGCTGACCAAGGCTGCCGTCGAAGCGCTGGAGGCGCGGTTCAAGTGAGCAAGGAACACTGGTACGACATCATCAAGAGCCCCGCGATCACCGAAAAGGCGACGCTGGTCTCCGAGAGCAACACGGTCGTCTTCAACGTGGCGAAGTCCGCTACGAAGCCCGACATCAAGAAGGCCGTTGAAGGTCTCTTCGGTGTGAAGGTGAAGGCGGTCAATACGCTGGTCCGCAAGGGCAAGCAGCGCCGGTTCAAGGGGCAGCTGGCCATGTTGAGCGACGTCAAGAAGGCCTATGTGACCCTCGAAGAGGGCCAGCGGCTTGACGTCACGACCGGCCTCTGAGTGGTGAGATAGGACAATGGCACTCAAAACATTCAATCCGACCAGCGCAGGCCGCCGTCACCTTGTTCAGGTGGACCGCAGCCAACTCTGGAAGGGAAAGCCGGTCAAGTCGCTCGTCGAGGGCTTGAGCAAGAACGGTGGACGCGGCAATAGCGGGCGCATCACGACGCGCGGCCAGGGCGGCGGGCACAAGCAGTCCTATCGCATGGTTGACTTCCGCCGGACGAAGCACGGCGTGCCTGCGGTGGTGGAGCGCTTGGAGTACGACCCGAACCGGACGGCCTTCATCGCACTCATCAAGTATGAGGACGGCGAACTCGCCTATATTCTGGCGCCGCAGCGCCTTGCTGCCGGTGACACCGTCATCGCCGGCAAGTCGGTTGACGTGAAGCCCGGAAACGCGATGCCGCTTGGCGCCATACCGGTGGGCACGATCGTCCACAACATCGAGACCAAGCCTGGCAAGGGCGGCACGCTCGCGCGGTCGGCAGGTACGTATGCGATGGTTGCCGGCCGTGACCAGGGCTATGTTCTGCTCAAGTTGAAGTCCGGTGAAACCCGCATGGTCGATGCCACCTGCATGGCGAGCGTCGGTGCGGTGTCGAACCCGGATCACATGAACGAAGTGGTCGGCAAGGCTGGCCGCAACCGCTGGAAGGGGCACCGCTCGATCTCGCGCGGTATCGCCCGCAACCCGGTCGACCACCCGAACGGCGGCCGTACCAACGGCGGCAAGCACTGGGCTACGCCCTGGGGCAAGCCGACGAAGGGCACCAAGACCCGCTCCAACAAGCGGACCCAGAAATTCATCGTGCGGTCGCGCCACGACCGCAAGAAGTCGCAGTAAGAGGTAGACCGTGACACGCTCTGTTTGGAAAGGCCCGTTTGTGGACGGGTACCTCCTCAAGAAGGCGGAGGCCGCTCGCGGCACCGGTGGACGCGCCCAGGCCATCAAGACCTGGTCCCGCCGATCCACCATCCTGCCGCAGTTCGTGGGCCTGACGTTCCAGGTCCACAACGGCAACAAGTTCATTCCTGTCCTCGTGTCGGAGGAAATGGTTGGCCACAAGCTCGGCGAGTTCGCGCCGACGCGGACCTTCCATGGCCACTCCGCCGGCGACAAGAAAGCCGGAGGCAAGTAAGCCATGAGCAAGAAAGCACGCCCGCGCGCGCTGCCTGAGAATGAGGCGAAGGCCGTAACCCGGTCGATCCGCATCTCGCCGCGCAAGCTGAACGATGTCGCTTCCGAGATCCGCGGCATGAAGGTGGAAAAGGCCCTGGCCTATCTCACCTTCTCGCGCCGCCGCATCGCCCAGGACGTCAAGAAGACGCTCGAGTCGGCGATCGCCAATGCCGAGAACAACCACGATCTCGACATCAACAACCTGGTCGTCGCCCAGGCCTGGGTCGGCAAGAACCTGGTCATGAAGCGCTGGATGCCGAACGCGCGTGGCCGCGTTGGCCGCATCGAGAAGTTCTTCAGCGAACTGACGATCATCGTCCGCGAAGTGCGCGAAGAAAGCAAGGAGGCCGCCTGATGGGTCAGAAAGTCAATCCGATCGGCCTTCGCCTCGGGATCAACCGCACGTGGGATTCCCGCTGGTTCGCCGGTTCGCGCGAGTATGGCAAGCTTCTCCATGAGGACATCGCGATCCGCGACTACCTCAAGAAGGAGCTGAAGCAGGCTGGCGTTTCCAAGGTGCTCATCGAGCGCCCGCACAAGAAGTGCCGCGTCACCATCTATTCGGCTCGTCCTGGCGTCGTCATCGGCAAGAAGGGCGCTGATATCGAGAAGCTCCGCCGCAAGGTTCAGGAGATGACCGGTTCGGAAGTCCACCTCAACATCGTTGAGGTCCGCAAGCCCGAGGTTGACGCCAATCTGGTGGCCGAGAACATCGCCCAGCAGCTCGAGCGCCGCGTGGCCTTCCGCCGTGCGATGAAGCGCGCCGTGCAGTCTGCCCAGCGCATGGGTGCCGAGGGCATCAAGATCACCTGCGCCGGCCGTCTGGGTGGTGCGGAAATCGCGCGTACCGAATGGTACCGTGAAGGCCGCGTTCCGCTGCACACGCTGCGCGCCGACGTTGACTACGGCACGTCCACCGCTTTCACGACCTATGGCACCAATGGTGTGAAGGTCTGGATCTTCAAGGGCGAAATCCTTGAGCATGATCCGATGGCGCAGGACAAGCGCATGAACGAGCCGGCGGACGCCGGTGCGTCCCGCGGCCGCCGCGACCGCGACGCGGCTTGAGGATTGAGGGTTAGCGAAAATGCTGCAACCAAAGCGTACCAAGTTCCGAAAGGCCTTCAAGGGCCGCATCCATGGCAAGTCGACCAGCTGCAACACGCTGGACTTCGGCGCCTTCGGTCTCAAGGCTCTCGAGCCTGAGCGGCTGACGGCCCGGCAGATCGAGGCCGCCCGCCGCGCGCTGGCGCGTGGCATGAAGCGCGCCGGCCGTATCTGGATCCGCGTGTTTCCGGACGTGCCGGTCTCGAAGAAGCCCGCAGAAGTCCGCATGGGCTCCGGCAAGGGTTCGACCGAGTATTGGGCTGCCCGCGTGAAGCCCGGCCGTGTTCTGTTCGAGATCGACGGTGTTCCGCGCAATGTTGCGGAAGAGTCGCTCGGCCTTGCTGCCGCCAAGCTCCCGATCAAGACGCGCTTTGTTGCGCGGCTCGGCGAATAAGGAGGGTGAGCGAGATGAAGGCCAATGATATCCGCGTCATGACCAAGGACCAGGTCAAGGACGAAATCCTGAAGCTCAAGAAGGAGCAGTTCAACCTGCGCTTCCAGAGGGCGACGGGCCAGGTCGAGAACACAGCGCGCATCCGCCAGATCCGCCGCGACATTGCCCGGTTGAAGACCGTGCAGTCGCAGCAGGCCGCCGCGAAGTAGGAGAGAGATAAATGCCGAAGCGCATCCTGCAGGGCGTCGTGGTGAGCGACAAGAACGACAAGACCATCGTGGTGCTCGTCGAGCGCCGCCTGCGTCATCCGGTTCTGAAGAAGACCGTGCGTCTGTCGAAGAAGTACCACGCGCACGACGAGAAGAACGAGGCCAAGTCCGGCGACATCGTCCGCATCGAGGAGACGCGTCCGCTTTCCAAGCAGAAGCGCTGGGCCCTCGTCGAGAAGGTGGCGGCGGGCCAGGCTTAAAGAGAACAGGGGCTTTCGGGCTCCGAGAGTGAACGGGTGATCAGATGATCCAGCAAGAAACCAATCTCGATGTCGCGGACAACTCCGGCGCACGCCGGGTCCAGTGCATCAAGGTGCTGGGCGGCTCGAAGCGCAAGTATGCCTCCGTCGGCGACATCATCGTCGTGTCGGTGAAGGAAGCGATACCGCGCGGCCGCGTCAAGAAGGGCTCGGTGATGAAGGCCATCGTCGTGCGCACCGCCAAGGACATCCGCCGTGCGGATGGTTCGGTGATCCGCTTCGACCGCAACGCCGCCGTGCTGATTAATGCGCAGGGTGAGCCGGTCGGGACCCGTATCTTCGGGCCCGTGCCGCGTGAGCTGCGCGCCAAGAACCAGATGAAGATTATTTCGCTTGCACCGGAGGTGCTTTGATGTCGGCGAAGCTGAAAATCCGGAAGGGCGATAAGGTTGTCGTGACGACCGGCAAGGATAAGGGTAAGCAGGGCGAAGTCATTCGCACCATCCCGTCCGAGAACCGCGCTGTCGTGCGCGGCGTGAACCTGGCCAAGCGCCACCAGAAGCAGACGGCGGCCCAGGAGGGCGGCATCGTCTCCAAGGAACTGCCGATCCATGTGTCGAACCTGGCTCTGCGTGATCCAAAGGACGGCAAGCCGACCCGTGTGGGCTACAAGACCTTAGG
>CAIYXE010000589.1 GCA_903930095.1 uncultured Hyphomicrobiales bacterium | reverse complement strand
TGCGCGCAGCGTCAAGCTGGGCCCGATCTACGACCCTCAGGAAAACCGCATGCTGGGAGGCGTGATCAACACCTTCTCAACGCTTGCCTTTGCCGAGACGACCTTCGGCCTGCTGAGGGTGGAGAAGATGATCGGTCCCGTGCAGGAGCTGAACCGGCGTTCCGAACTCAATCGCGCGGCCATCAATGAGTGGATGAGCAACTCCCAGCTTTTCGCGCTTGGCGTCAGCAACCCTGAGCACCGCGGCGCCGCGGTGACGCTGATCCGCGTGAATGACCCTGCCATCACCGATCCGGGCCTTCATGCGCGCATCATCGCGCGGTCGAAGCAGCTTCTCTCCTTTGAGGGGATCACCCATCCAAACGGCGACCACGAACGGGGTCTCGACGTGGCGCGCTATGTCAACGCCTTTCCCGGAACGCCCGGCGACTACCGCGCATGGATCGGCGGCATCCGCCCGGTGGAAGACATCACAGCCCTGCTCGATAACCTGAAATATGCCTATCATCGGGCGCGCATCGTGGTCATCGAGGAAGAACTGGCCAAACATGGCGTCACCTTCCCGGCATCGGCAGGCGGTGCTGCGCGGACGCGCCGGGACGATCCGGCGCGCGCCTACAAGGTGCTGATCTGTGACTATGTCGGCCTCAAGTTCGGCAAGGACGGGCGGCCCGACCATGCCGCCGTCAAAGCGTATGTCGAACACAATGGCGGCGTCTTCCATGAGGTACCGCTGGCGGATGAGGGCAGGCTCGAGAAGGGCCGGATTCATTTCTTCTATCAGCCCGACCTGTCGAAGCCGGACGAGATCAGGCCCCTCACCGAGAAGGGCCAGTATGACGCCGTGATCGCCGCTGCGACGTTCCTCCCGAAGGAATCCGTATTCACCGAAGGCGGCGTGCGGATTGGTGCTGGCACCGGCAACATGGCCTCAGTCACGTGGGGTGGCGGCAATGGCGAGGGTGGCACAGCACCGCTGATGAACACGCCTTCCTTCAACAGCCGCGCGACGGCACAGATGGGATTCAAGGCGCTTCTCAAGGTCCTGCCTGATCTGCCTGTGGACGAGATGCACCGGCTGACGGCGGAGGGCCAGTTCGATACGGGCCGCGACCTCAAGAAATTCCCGACGGAAAAGATCGAGGGAAAGCGCATCGGCATCATCGGCTACGGCAATATCGGGCGCGAGATGGCGAAGCTGGCGCAGGCCTTCGGCATGGTGGTGGCGGTGCATGCGCGGCCGCGCCACAAGGAATGGATCGAATCCGAGGGCTTCATCTTCGCGGCCACTCCGGAGGAGGCAGCCCGCGGTGCCGATGTGATCTCGGTCCATACCGGGCTTGGCCCCCTCAATGCCGCAACGGGCCGATATGCCAATGCCAATGTGGTGAACGCGGCCGTACTGTCTGAACTGAACGACGGCGCCATCCTGATCAACTATGACCGGGGCGAGTGCGTGGATGCCACCGCCCTCGACGCGGCAATGGCGGCCGGCAAGGTGCGCTATGCGGCCGTCGATGCGGATCTCTTCGTCGATGCCGGAACGGGCGCCGCCACGGGGCCGATGGCGCCCTATCTTCCACTGGCGAAGAACTATCCCGGCCGCCTCGAACTGCTGCCCCATGCAGCGGCGGACACCGAGCACGTCTCCCGCGTTGAAGGGGCCAAGCAGGCGGTTGACCAGATCATGAATGCCATCCGCTACCGCGAGGTTGTCAACCTCAAGGGCGAATTGCCGGAGGGATATTCCCTAGGCGGCGCAATGACGGTGGCCGGTGTCGGGAAGTGTTCGGGCCAGACCATCGCCCGCGCACTCGCAGCCGAGGGCGCGGCGGAGGCTGCCCGCAGCGGCGCGGAAGCGATGGCGGCGATCTGGGGGGCACTGGCCACAGCGGACTCGGAAGAGCGCCGGCAACGGCTGATCGAACGCCATGGCGCAGCACTGACCAAGCACTTCAACGCCTATGCCACGCTGATGCGGCAGTTGGGGATCGAAGGCCCCTACGGCTGAGGCAGGGCCTTCTCGACAAGCCTTGCCCAGAAGGCAGGGCCCTTCACCAGCAGCGCATCGTTGAAATTGTAGCCAGGGTCGTGAAGCATCGGCCCTGGCCCGGCGCCGAGCCCGAAATAGCAGGATGGCACGATCTCCTGCATCGAGGAGAAATCCTCCGAGAACATGAAGGGGCCCCGCATGTCGATCCTTGCGGGATCCTGCCCCATGTCGAGCGCCACCTGCCTGACGAGGTCTGCCTCGGCGGGCGTGTTGAAGCCCGCCGGGTAGCTCCAGCTGTCGATACCCGTCTGCACGTCGGCAGTGCATCCGAATGACTTCGCATGCGCATGGCTCAGGTCACGGATGCGCGCGAGCATCATCTCGCGTACGGGCTTCGTGACGGTGCGCAGGCCCACGAGCAGCTTCACGGTCTCCGGGATCACGGTTGCCATCGAGCCGCCGTTGATGGCGCCCACGGTGACGACTGCCGGATCGAGCGGATCGACGTTGCGTGACACGATGGTCTGCAACGCCATGACGAGGCTCGAGGCGGCGACGATGGGATCGACGGACTTGTGCGGAATGGCGCCGTGGCCGCCCACGCCCTGAACGATGATGGTGGCGATGTCCACTGCCGCGGTGATGGGGCCCGGCCGCACCATGATCTGGCCTTCAGGCTCGCCCGGAAGGTTATGGAGCGCGAAAAGCTGGTGGCAAGGAAAGCGCCTGAACAGGCCATCCTCGATCATCTGCATGGCGCCACCTTCGTCTTCTTCCGATGGCTGGAAGATCAGGTGCACCGTGCCATCGAAGTTCCTCGTCTGCGCGAGATAGCGGGCCAGAGCCAGCAGCATGGTGGTGTGGCCGTCATGCCCGCAGGCATGCATCTTGCCGGGATATTTCGAGGCATAGGGAAGGTTGGTCTGCTCCGCGATCGGCAGCGCGTCCATGTCGGCGCGGATGCCGATGGTGCGGGAGGAGGAGCCATTGCTGATGGTGCCGACCACGCCCGTCTTCGCGATACCCGTGGTCACCTGGAAGCCCAGGCGCTGAAGCTCGCCCGCAACGATGGCCGCCGTGCGCTCCTCCTGGAACAGCATCTCCGGATGGGCATGAATGTCCTGCCGGATAGCGGTGAGCTCGGGCAGGTGACTGCTCAGAATGTCTTCGATCATCGGCGGGTTGGCATCTGGTTTTCAATGTGTCCAAACAGGCGGGTGATAACAAGCGTAAGAGCCATGTAGAGGGCCGCCGCGACCAACAGCGGCTCATAAGTCAAATATGTGTTCTGGCGGACGCGCAATATCACGCCGAAGATATCGAGCACCGTGACCGTTGCCGCAAGCGGCGTGGCCTTCAACATCAGCACGGTCTCTCCCGCGAGTGTCGGCAGCACGTTGCGGACGGCCCGCGGCAGCCAGATTCGCCGCAACACCTGCCAGGGCGACATGCCAAAGGCACGCGCTGCCTCAAGCTCTCCCTTGGGAACCGAGAGGAAGGCGCCCCGCATGATTTCACCGGCGTAGCCGCCCTCATTCAGCGAGAACGCCAGAAGAGCATAGAAGTAGCCCTCCCGCAGTATGGGCCAGAACACGCTCTGCCTGATTTCCGGGTATGAGGAGAATATCGAACCCAGCCCGAAATAAAGGAGCCATAACTGCACCAGAAGCGGGGTGCCGCGCATGAGCGTGCAATAGCCTTTGGCGATGGCGCCAAGCCACCGCGGGCCAGTGACCTGCACAAGCCCCACAGGGACGGCGATGATCAGGCCGCACACCATCGACACCACAAGCAGCTGAATGGTCAGCCAGATGCCTTGAAGCAGAAGCGGGAAATACTCTGGGAACCAGCTCCAGTTCATGGCCGGGCCTCAGGCCAGACGCGTCTGGCCGCGCCGGAAACGGCGCTCCAGAACCGCGATAAAGTAGCTCGAGATCAGCGTGATCGCCAGATAGATCAATGCCGTGGTGAGGTAGAACAGCATGTATTTCTTGGTGAAGGCTGCCGCCGATGCGGTTATCGACAGAAGCTCCACATTGCCGACGACGGCGACGAGGGCCGTGTCCTTGATCACGATGAGCCAGAGGTTCGACAGGCCAGGAATGGCATTCGGCAGCATGGCCGGGCCGATGATCCGCCAGAAAATCAGAAATCTGCCCATGCCGAATGCGCGGCCTGCCTCGATCTGGCCTTGCGGGACCGCCTTTATGGCGGCACGGAAAACTTCAGTGTGATAGGCGCCCTGAACGACCCCGAGCACCAGAATGGCGGCAAGCGTTGCATTCACCTCAATTGGCTCGATGCCGGCAAGGCCAAGAAGCGAATTGATGCCGCGGGTGCCCGCAAAGTAAAGGATCAGAATGAGCACGAGTTCCGGAACAGACCGGATGATCGTTGTGTAGAGCCCACCGATAAACCGCGCGACGGGGCCTCCGTAAAGCTTGGCGGCAGCGCCAAGCAGACCCAAGGCAATACCGAGCAGAAAAGCACAGCTCGCAATCAGTAACGTGTACTGCGTTCCGCGGAGAAGCTCGTCTCCGAAGCCTTTGTCGCCAAAACTGAGGATTTCCGGAAACATGCCGCGCGGCAGGAATGGAACGGCTGCCCTGGCGGGCAGCCGTTCAGCTCCGTCAGCCCTTCGGGGGCAGCGTCATCAGGCCATCGAGGCCATACTTCTTGGTGAGTTCCTCGAAATAGCCCTTGGCGGCGAGAGACTTGATGGCGGCGTTGATCTTGTCGCGCAGGGCCGTGTCTTCCTTCCGGAGGCCGACACCGACGCCGTAGCCCAGGACTTCCTTGTCATCCGGGACTGCGCCCTTCAGTTCGCAGCAGGCCTTGCCCTCATCCGACATCAGGTAATCGCGCAAGGCAACGCCATCGGCCATGAGATAGTCGACGCGGCCGGCGGCCAGATCGGCATTCGCCTCATCCTGCTTCTGATAGGCCTTGGCGACAGCGCCCTTGGGCACATAATACTTGTCAACATAGTTCTGGTGGATCGTCGCACCCTGCACGCCGATCGTCTTGCCCGACAGATGCTCAGGCGTGAAATTCAGATCGCCCGTCTTGGCGCCGATGATCACAGCGGCGGAATTATAGTACATGTCGGAGAAATCGATGACTTCCTTGCGCTTGTCGGTAATCGACATCGAGCCCAGGATGCCATCCATCTTCTTTTCGAGAAGCGCCGGAATGATGCCGTCCCAGGCGATGGGAATCATGGTGCATTTTTCATTCATTTCCGCGCACAGCGCGTTCATGAAGTCATATTCCCAGCCTTCCCATTCGCCCGCGGCGTTCTTCGAGGTGAAGGGCGGGTAGGCGGAGGTATCGGTGGCAAATACCAGATCCGCCTTCGCCGATGTGGCCCCAATGGTCAGCGCTGCTACGGCTGCCACCAGAAGTTTCTTGAAATTCATGCTTGGTTCTCCTTCTTGTTTGACGTTTCCTGTTAGACTTCCGGGCGCACTAATGACTTCCGGAAACGAACTGCCGGCAGCGCTCGCTCAGCGGCGCGCCGAACACCTGCGCGGGCGGCCCCTCCTCCTCGATCATGCCCTTGTAGAGATAGATGACATGGCTCGACACATCGCGCGCGAACTTCATCTCATGGGTGACGAGGATCATGGTGCGGCCCTCCTCCGCGAGATCGCGGATCACGCGCAGCACCTCGCCCACGAGTTCCGGGTCAAGTGCTGAGGTTGGTTCATCGAAGAGCATGACCTTGGGTTCCATGCACAGCGCACGTGCAATCGCGGCACGCTGCTGCTGGCCACCCGACAGGAAGGCCGGATACTGGTCGCGCTTGTCGTAGAGGCCCACCTTGTGAAGCAGTTTTTCCGCGCGCTCGATGGCTTCGGCCTTCGCGATGCCCAGCACATGGACAGGCGCCTCGATCACGTTCTGCAGCACCGTCATGTGCTGCCAGAGATTGAAACTCTGGAACACCATGCCGAGCCTGGTGCGGATACGTTCCAGCTGGCGCCGGTCGGCGGGGTGGAGATCACCATCCTTATGCCGGACGAGTGAGACCTTCTCGCCCGTCACCTCGATCTCGCCCTGGGTGGGCATCTCGAGGAAGTTGATGCATCGGAGGAAGGTGGACTTTCCGGAACCGGATGCGCCGATCATCGACACGACTTCGCCCTCATGCGCAGCCAGCGACACGCCCTTCAGGACTTCGAGATCGCCGAATGTCTTGTGAAGATCGTTTACGCGGACCGCAAGCTGGGGTCCGGCGTTCAACTTTGCTGCAGCTTGCGCCAAGCATTCACTCCAGATCGTTCCTGAAAATCTATTGGTCTCGTGAGCCAACATAACAAGAAAACCGGCAGTTGCAATTGTGCAATCTGCCGGTTTCCTCTGGATAATCAGCCGAACTGACGGTCCTGCTTCACTCCGATTTCGCCTTCGGCTTTCGCCGGGGCCGCTTTTCCGGCTTGCCGGCGTCACCCGCACCTGCCTCTGCGGCAACACGCGGCAAAGCCTTGCGCTCCGGCCTGCGCGGCAGCGCCGCCTCCTCGTCACGGCTCAGATAAGCGAAATCCAGGCTGCCGTCCTTGAGCAGGATGCGAACCGTTCCACCCTTGGAGAGTTTGCCAAACAGCACCTCCTCGGCGAGTGGCTTCTTGACCTGCTCCTGTATGACGCGGGCCAGCGGCCTGGCACCCATCTGCTGGTCGTATCCCTTTGCCGCCAGCCAATCGGCAGCTTCAGAGGACAGTTCGATGTTGATTTGACGCTCCGCCAACTGCGCTTCGAGTTGAATGACAAACTTCTCGACGACCTTGCGAACCACGGACGGCGGAAGATGCCCGAAGGCAATCACCGCATCGAGACGGTTGCGGAACTCCGGCGTGAACAGGCGCTGGATTGCTTCCATGTCGTCGCCTTCGCGGACGCTGTTGCCGAAGCCGATGGCCTCGCGCGCCATGTCCTGCGCGCCGGCATTGGTTGTCATGATCAGGATGACGTTACGGAAGTCCACCGACTTGCCGTTATGGTCCGTCAGCTTGCCGTGGTCCATCACCTGCAGCAGGATGTTGAACAGGTCGGGGTGGGCCTTCTCGATCTCGTCCAGCAGCAGCACCGAATAGGGATGCTGATCAATGCCGTCCGTCAGCAAGCCGCCCTGGTCGAAGCCGACATATCCAGGAGGGGCGCCGATGAGCCGCGAGACGGAGTGCCGCTCCATGTATTCCGACATGTCGAAGCGCAGCATGTTGACGCCGAGCACTTCCGCCAGGCGCTTGGCCACCTCGGTCTTGCCGACACCGGTGGGGCCGGAGAAGAGATAGCTGCCGATGGGCTTTTCGGGCTCACGCAGTCCGGCGCGGGCGAGCTTGATCGAGGCGGCGAGCGCCTCGATCGCCTTGTCCTGGCCGAACACCATGCGCTTCAACTCGGCGTCGAGGTTCTTCAGAACCGTGGCGTCGTCTTTCGACACCGTCTTGGCCGGGATGCGGGCCATGGTGGCGATGGTCGCCTCGATCTCAGGCACGCCGATCACCTTGCGGCGCTTGTCTTCGGCGAGCAGCATCTGCGAGGCGCCCGTCTCGTCGATCACGTCGATGGCCTTGTCGGGCAGCTTGCGGTCCGCCATGTAGCGGGCCGAGAGCTGCACCGCCGTCTCGATCGCATCATCGGTGTAACGAACCTTGTGGAACTCCTCGTAATAAGGCTTGAGACCTTTCAGGATCTCGATGGCATCCGGAATGGACGGCTCGTTGACGTCGATCTTCTGGAAGCGGCGGACAAGCGCCCGGTCCTTTTCGAAGTGCTGGCGGTATTCCTTGTAGGTGGTGGACCCGATGCAGCGGAGCGAACCATTGGCCAGTGCCGGCTTCAGGAGGTTCGAGGCATCCATGGAGCCACCGGAAGTGGCACCGGCACCGATCACCGTGTGGATCTCATCGATGAACATGATGGCGCCGGGGCGCGCCTCGATCTCCTTCACCACGGCCTTGAGGCGTTCCTCGAAGTCGCCGCGATAGCGGGTGCCGGCCAGCAGCGTGCCCATGTCGAGCTGGTAGACGGTGCAGTTGAGCAGCACCTCCGGCACTTCGCCGTTGATGATCTTGCGGGCGAGGCCCTCGGCGATGGCCGTCTTGCCCACGCCAGGGTCACCGACGAAGAGCGGGTTGGTCTTCTGGCGGCGGCAGAGAATCTGGATGGTGCGGCGGACTTCCGGCTCGCGCCCGATCAGCGGGTCGATCTTGCCTTCCCCTGCCTTCTTGTTGAGGTTGATGCAATAGGCGTCGAGCGCGTCGCCATCGCCCTTCTTCTTTGCGCCACTGTCCTCGCCACCCTCATTACCGGTGGCGCCCTGCTGGTCCTGGTCGACACCGCGCACGGGGCGCGTCTCCGACAGGCCGGAGCGCTTGGCAATGCCGTGCGAGATGTAGTTGACGGCGTCATAGCGCGTCATGTCCTGCTCCTGCAGGAAGAAGGCAGCGTGGCTCTCGCGCTCGGCAAAGATGGCGACGAGCACGTTGGCGCCGGTTACTTCTTCGCGGCCGGAGGATTGGACATGGATGACGGCGCGCTGGATGACGCGCTGGAACCCGGCGGTGGGCTTTGAATCCTCGCGCTCGGCGGCGATCATCTGGCCCAATTCAGTGTCGATGTAGTTGGTCAGGCTGCGGCGCAGCACGTCGAGGTCGACGTTGCAGGCCTTCATGACGGCGGCGGCGTCCTTGTCATCCGTCAGCGACAGCAGCAGGTGCTCGAGCGTCGCATATTCGTGGCGGCGTTCGTTGGCCAAGCCCAGGGCGCGGTGCAGCGCCTTTTCAAGACTGCGGGAGAATGTCGGCATGGGCCTATTCCTTTTCCATCGTGCACTGGAGAGGGTGCATGTTGTTGCGGGCGAAGTCCATGACCTGCGTCACTTTGGTCTCCGCCACTTCAAAAGTGTAAACCCCGCAAATACCCACGCCCTTCTGGTGAACGTGCAACATGATGCGGGTGGCCTCTTCGCGTCCCTTGCCGAAGAAGCGTTCGAGGACGTGCACGACGAACTCCATGGGTGTGTAGTCGTCATTCAGGAGCAGCACCTTGTAAAGCGAAGGTTTCTTGGTCTTCGCTTCGGTGCGGGTGATGACCCCTGTCTGGTTGTCGTCTTTGCGGTTTGGCTGCTTCGGCATAGGCATGATTATATAGTGGCTTCGCGACCAATGTGGAGAGGGTATTCACGGCGAAATTCGGGCGGCGGCGATTTGCCCGAAACTGGCCTCGGAGGGGAGAAATTCCGCCCAGATCTCACTCCCGGAGCAAATTCCGGGCACCCGTCACACCATCCCTTGGTGGCGGACGTTCCAGCCACAGTCACTGGGGCGGCCATTGTGCGCCGCTCTCTTCAGGTGGCTGCGAGTTCGACCAGCCGGAGTGTCATGGGGTGATCGGGGCGGCTCAGAAGGTCACCGATGGTGAAATGGTTTTCTCCAGCCACCGCCTCATAACGGCACGGCCGGCCCAGACCGGCCCAGGCGGCCGGGAGAGAGCGGGCCTGACGCAGGAATTCAAAACTCTCGTCCGCACCCACCCAGCTGTCCAGCGCGCCCCCATCCGGTACCGGCCAGAACAGCGGACTGGCCGCAACGGCATCAGTGGCGGTCAGGTGCAGGCTGTCGTTCATCGGGGTTGCCATCAGTGGCCTGAGATCGAAGAGGCCGCTCACCGAAAGGCAGGCCCTGACAAGATCCGGCCTTGCACCGTAGAGTTGCCAATCGGTCGCCGCCATCGCTGCTGCCAGATGGCCCCCCGCGGAATGGCCGGTCACCACCAAGGGCCGCCCATATCGCCGCCCAAGAAAGAGGCAGAATTGCCGCATCTCGTCGATGATGCCGGGGATCGTGATCTCAGGGCAGAGCGTGTAGCTTGGAACGGCCACATCGAGGCCGTGGGTGTTTGGCCCGCGCGAAACGTGGCTGAAAACAGACTTGTCGAAATTCAGCCAATAGCCACCGTGAATGAAAACCACCAGCGGCCCCTGCCCGCCACTGCCCGCCGGAAAGAAATCGAAGCGGTTGCGGGCCAGCGCACCATAGGCAATGTCCAGTTCGCAAGAGGTGGCCTCACGGTAGGCCTTCGCCTCCGCATGCCAGCGTGAAATGACGGCCGGATGGTCTGGCACGCGTGCGCGGTTGTTGTATTCGCCGGCGAGGTCCATGGTCATTGATCTCCCAGAAAGCGGCGCGCGGCTGCGCCGTGGGCGGCCCGCAGGGCCGAGACATCAACCCCCAGCGGCATGCCGTCGATCACGCGCCAGTGCCCGCCGACCATGACCCGGTCGGCGCGATGGGCGCCGCAGAGCACGAGGGCGGCGATCGGATCCCCCGCGCCGGAGAAGCGCAACTCGTCCAGGGTGAACATCGCCAGGTCCGCCTGCTTGCCCACGGCAATCTCACCGATGTCGCTGCGCCCAAGGCAGGCCGCGGAGCCTTTGGTGGCCCAGCGCAGCGCATCGAGGTGGGTTACCGAGGCGTCATAGGTCAGCCGGTTGATCATCAGCGCGTGGCGGACACCTTCCATGAGATTTGAGGAATCATTCGACGCAGACCCGTCAACCCCCAGGCCGACCGGCGCACCCGCCGCCTCCAGCTCCCGCGTGCGGCACTGGCCAGACGCCAGAACCATGTTGGATGTCGGGCAGTGGCACACCCCGACCCCGTGCCGGCCCAGCCGCGTCACATCGCCATCGGAGAAGTGGATGCCATGCGCAAGCCAGGTTCGCGGCCCGAGCCAGCCCACATCCTCGAGATAGTCCAGCGGGCTCATGCCGAAGGCATTGCGGCAGAATTCATCCTCGTCACGGGTTTCGGCGAGGTGAGTATGGAGCCGGCAGTCATGCCGTTCCGCCAGTTCCCCGCAGGCGCACATCAGCGACCGCGTGACCGTGAAGGGCGAACACGGCGCAAGCGCCACCTGGATCATCGCACCCTCGCCACGCTCGTGATAGCGGCCGATGACACGCTCACAGTCAGCCAGGATCTCGTCCTCGTCCTGCACCACGCTGTCGGGCGGCAGGCCGCCGTCCTTCTCGGACAGGTTCATGGATCCGCGCGTGACCGTCATGCGCATCCCCAGCCGCCGCGCCTCCTCGGCCTGGATGTCCATCGCCTCGCCGAGGCCTTGCGGGAACAGATAATGGTGGTCGGAGGTGGTGGTGACGCCCGACATCAGCAGTTCCGTAAGCGCCAGGCGAGTCGAGAGCCGCACGGCCTCGGGCGTGAGCCGCGCCCAGATGGGATAGAGCGCCTTCAGCCAGTCGAAGAGTTTCTTGTTGATGGCCTGCGGGTGGGCGCGCGTCAGCGTCTGGTAGAAATGATGGTGCGTGTTGACCAGACCCGGCAGCACAACATGCCGCGAGGCGTCGAAGACGTCATCCACGGTTGAAGACGGCGCCTGCCCCGGCTTCAGCACCTCTGCGATCCGTCCGTCCCGCACGACGATTCCGCCGCAGTCCGGAGCCAATGCGGCGAGAGGGGAGGCGATCAACAGGCTGGCCATGTGTTCCACGCTTGCAAGCCGGGGATTGCA
>CAIYXE010000588.1 GCA_903930095.1 uncultured Hyphomicrobiales bacterium | reverse complement strand
GTGAGCCACCAGGTGCGCCAGCTGGAACAGTGGTTCGGCCTCAGCCTGTTTGACCGCCTCGGCCGGCAAACGATCCCCACCCCCAAGGGCCAGGAACTCGCCCGCTCGCTGGCGGAGGCTTTCGACATCATGGCGGCCGCCTGCCGCCGCCTGCAGCAGAGCGAGCATGGGCCAGCGCTCACCATCGCGGCGCTGCCCTCCTTCGCCACCATCTGGCTCATCCCGCGGCTCTCGCAGTTCTTCAGCGAGCATCCGGAGATTTCGGTAAAGGTGGTCTATGCCTTCGCGGGCCACAAGATCGACTTCGACGAGGTGGACATCGCGGTGCTGTGGGGGCCGGGCGAGTGGGAGGGCTGCCGCTCCACGAGGCTCCTGCCCGGCAGCACGGTGCCGATCTGCAACCCGATCTACCTGGAACGGGAAGGCCCCTTCGACGTGCCCCAGGCAATCCTCGGCAAGCCGCTGCTCCATGACACGGACCGGCTCGACTGGCAGAACTGGATGCGCCATGCCGGGTTGAAGCACGCCGGACCCTCGCCGGGCCCGATCTTCCAGGACTTCAACCTTTTGCGCGCGGCAGCCCTGGCCGGCCAGGGCATCGCGCTGTGCCCAAGGCGGCTGATCGCCGACGACCTCGCCAGCGGCCGGCTGGTCCAGCTCTTCGACATCGACATCAAGCACGACTATGCCTATTCGATCATCGAGCCCGGCTCCGGCAGCGCCCGCCGGTCGGAAGCGCTGGAAACCTTCAGGCACTGGCTGCTCTCCACCGCAAGGGACTGAGCTCTCCCCGCTCAGCACATGGCACGTCTACCGGGACAACAGTAGCGCCCGGCCGCAAATCCCGTTACTCGGAAGCACATGGCCACGACCCACCCCTCGCAGGCGAAGGCCCAGGCGGCGATCCATGGCGTGCTCCTGGCGGTCACCGCCGGACACCTGATCAACGACACGCTGCAGGCGCTGCTGCTGTCGATCTATCCCATGCTGCGCGACCTGCACTCCCTGAGCTTCGCACAGGTGGGCTTCATCACCCTGGCCTTCCAGGCCACGGCCTCGGTGCTGCAGCCGCTGGTGGGGCTCTATACCGACCGGCGCCCGATCCCCTTCTCGCTGCCAGTCGCCCCCGCCCTCACGCTGATTGGCCTCGTCGTGCTGGCGCTGGCGGGGAGCTATGCGATGATCCTTCTCGGCGCGGCGCTGATCGGCGTCGGCTCCTCGATTTTCCACCCTGAGGCCTCGCGGCTCGCCCGGCTTTCCTCCGGGGGCCGCTTTGGCTACGCCCAGTCGCTGTTCCAGCTCGGCGGCAATTTCGGCACCTCGATCGGGCCGCTGCTGGCAGCCTTCGTGGTGGTGCCTTACGGGCAGGCAAGCCTGTCCTGGTTCACGGCACTGGCGCTCGTGTCGGTCGCGGTGCTCAGCTATGCGGCAAGCTGGTACGCCCGCCACCTCTCGCCCGCCGGCGGCGGAAGGCAGGTGCCGAAGGCCCCGCAGCCGCTGCCGCAGCGGGTGATCGTCACCTCGCTCGTCATCCTGCTGTGCCTGATGTTCTCGAAATTCGTCTACACTTCGAGCCTCAGCAGCTTCTACACCTTCTATCTGATCGACACCTTCGCCCTCACCCCGCGCGAGGCCCAGATCGACCTCTTCATCTATCTCGCGGCCTTTGCGGCGGGAACAATGCTGGGCGGCCCCATTGGCGACAGGATCGGGCGCAAGGCGGTGATCTGGTTCTCGGTGCTGGGTGCGCTGCCCTTCACCCTCGCCCTGCCCTATGCCAATCATTTCTGGGCGGTGGTGCTGTCCATCCCCATCGGCTTCATCCTCGCCTCGGCGTTCTCCGCCATGCTGGTCTACGCCCAGGAGCTGCTGCCGGGCCGGGTGGGGCTGATATCGGGCCTGTTCTTCGGCGTCGCCTTCGGCATCGCGGCGGTGGGCGCCGCTCTCCTCGGCTGGCTGGCGGATGTCACCTCCATCGGCTTCGTCTTCCACCTCTGCTCCTTCCTGCCTGCCATTGGTCTGCTGACCATGTTCCTGCCCAACGCACGAAGCCGCGACGGCAGCCAATCCGGTTGACCTTTCCGATGTATACGGCCAGATATAGCGCATGAACCAGCCGCCCCTGATCGACCCGTTCGGCCGCCACGTCACCTATCTCCGCGTGTCGGTGACGGACCGGTGCGACTTCCGCTGCGTGTACTGCATGTCGGAGGACATGACCTTCCTGCCAAAGAAGGATCTTCTCTCGCTCGAGGAACTGGACCGCGTCTGCACCGCCTTCATCGAAAAGGGCGTGAGGAAGCTCCGGCTGACGGGGGGCGAGCCTCTGGTCCGCAAGGGCATCATGACCCTGGTCGAGAGCCTCGGCCGCCACCTGCGCTCCGGCGCGCTGGAGGAACTGACCCTCACCACCAACGGTTCACAGCTGGCGAAACACGCCGCAGGACTCGCCGCCCATGGTGTGCGCCGCATCAATGTCTCCGCCGATACGCTGGACGAGGCGAAGTTCCGCCAGATCACCCGCTGGGGCGAACTCCCGAAAGTGAAGGAAGGCATTCGCGCCGCACAGGCCGCGGGCCTCGACGTCAAGATCAATGCCGTGGCCTTGAAGGGCGTCAACGACGCCGAGATCCCGGAGATGATCCGCTGGACCCATGGCCAGGGCATGGACCTGACGCTGATCGAAACCATGCCGCTGGGCGACATCGACGGCGACCGCACGGACCAGTACCTTCCCCTGTCGGTTGTCCGCGCAAGCCTCATGGACCAGTTCACGCTCGAGGACATTCCCTACAAGACCGGCGGACCGGCGCGCTATGTGCGGGTGAAGGAGACGGGCGGCCGCCTCGGCTTCATCACGCCGATGACGCATAATTTCTGCGAGAGCTGCAACCGCGTGCGTCTTACCTGCACCGGAACACTCTACATGTGCCTGGGGCAGGAGGATGCCGCCGACCTGCGCGCGCCGTTGCGCGCCTCCGAAGGCAACGCGCTCCTCGAGGCAGCCATCGACGAGGCGATCTCGCGCAAGCCCAAGGGGCATGATTTCGTCATCGACCGCCGCCACAACAAGCCGGCGGTGGCCCGCCACATGAGCGTGACGGGCGGCTGACGAGCGGGGCTTCCCTGCGCGCCCGGCATGGCACGGCCGCGGGAAGCGCGCAATGTTAACTGCCGGAGCATGACCTTATCGCAAAAGTGGTTTCCACTTTTGCGGATCATGCTCTAGGCATCACCG
>CAIYXE010000587.1 GCA_903930095.1 uncultured Hyphomicrobiales bacterium | reverse complement strand
GTGCTGGGCGACGTGGTGTGCGGCGGCTTCGCCTCACCGCTGCAGCATGCGGACCGTGCGCTGATCGTGACGGCCAATGACTTCGACTCGATCTTCGCGATGAACCGCATCGTGGCGGCGATCAACGCCAAGGCGAAGAACTATGGAGTGCGGGTGGGTGGCGTCATCGCCAACCGCTCCAAGGACACCGACCAGATCGACCGCTTCGCCGAGGCGACGGGGCTGAAGCGCATCGCGCATCTGCCGGATGTCGATGCGATCCGGCTCAGCCGCCTCAAGAAGTCGACGTTGTTCGAGATGCCGTCGTCTCCGGAAGTGGATCACGTGCAGAAGGAATACATGCGGCTTGCCGCACAGCTGTGGACCGGTGGCGAGCCCTGCGAGGCGCGCTCCATGAAGGACCGTGACATCTTCGACTTCCTGGGGTTCGACTGATGAGCGACAGCTACCTCGAGCGGCGCGAAGAAATCGAAACCTATTTCGACCGGACGGCGGCTGCCGCATGGCAGAAGCTGACCTCCGACGCGCCGGTGAGCGGCATACGCGCCACGGTGCGCGCGGGGCGTGACCGGATGCGGGCCACGCTGCTGTCCTTCCTGCCCGCCGACCTCCGCGGAGCACGTTTGCTCGATGCCGGTTGCGGCACGGGGGCACTCGCCGTCGAGGCGGCCAGGCGCGGGGCGGACGTGACGGCGGTCGACATTTCCCCCACACTCATCGGCATCGCACGCGAGCGGCTGCCGGAGAAGCTGGGATCGGGCCGCATCCATTTCGTGGCGGGCGACATGCTGGACAAGAAGCATGGCAAGTTCGACCATGTGGTGGCGATGGACTCCCTCATCCACTACAGCCTGCCCGACATGGTGGGCATGCTCGTGCGGCTGTCCGAGATGAGTCTCAACGGCATTCACTTCACCTATGCGCCGAAAACCCCTGCCCTCGCCGCCATGCATTTCGTGGGAAAGATGTTTCCGCGCAGTGACCGCTCGCCGCGCATCGTGCCGCATGCGACCTCTGCCCTCTACAAGCGGATATCCCGGGACGAGGCGCTGCGCGACTGGTCGCTCGGGCGCAATGCCCGCGTCTCCAGCGGCTTCTACATTTCACATGCGCAGGAACTGAAGCGCGCATGAGGACGGTCAACCAGGCAATCGTCAAGGGCTGGCAGGCGCTGGGACCGCGCTTCCTGCCCTTTGCCGATGCTGCGACCAAGGATCTTCCCCTTGGCCGCCTGCTGCGCCTGTCGCTGTTCCAGGTCTCTGTCGGCATGGCGATCGTGCTGCTGACGGGCACGCTGAACCGGGTGATGATCGTTGAACTCGGCGTTCCTGCCTGGCTCGTCGGCCTGATGGTGTCGCTGCCCATCGTGTTTGCGCCCTTCCGGGCGCTTATCGGCTTCAAGTCCGATACGCACAGGTCGGTACTGGGCTGGCGGCGCGTACCCTATATCTGGTTCGGCACCATGATGCAGTTCGGCGGCTTTGCCATACTGCCCTTCGCCCTCCTCGTGCTGACCGGCAATGGCCATGGCTCCGCGGTGTGGGGCGAGATCGGTGCGGCTTTGGCCTTCTTGCTGGTTGGCGCGGGCATCCACACCACGCAGACGGCGGGGCTGGCGCTGGCCAATGATCTCGCCTCGCCAGAGACGCGGCCGCGCGTGGTGGCCCTGCTTTACGTGATGCTGCTGCTGGGCATGGTGGCAAGCGCCCTCGTCTTCGGCACGCTGCTGCATGACTTCAGCGCGGTTGAACTCATCCAGATCATCCAGGCTGTGGCGGTGATCACCGTTCTGCTCAATGGCGTGGCCATGTGGAAGCAGGAGGCGCGCAACCCGCAGCTGACCCACCCCGATGCGCCGCGCGCCACCTTCATGGACGCCTGGAAAAGCTTCAGCCAGGCTGGACGGGCCAAGCGGCTGCTGGTAGCGGTGGGGCTGGGCACGGCTGCCTTCAGCATGCAGGACATCCTGCTCGAGCCCTTCGGCGGCCAGGTCTTCGGCATGAGTGTCGGCCAGACCACATGGCTCACTGCCACGCTGGCAGCCGGAACCCTGGCAGGCTTTGCCTTCGCAGCCCGGCAGCTGGGCCGCGGGGGCGATCCCTACCGCATCGCATCGCTCGGCATTCTTGCCGGCATCGCGGCCTTTGCCGCCATCATCTTCGCGCCGCTGCTCGACATGCCGTCCCTGTTCCAGACGGGATCCTTCTTCATCGGGCTGGGTGGCGGGCTGTTTTCCGTCGGCATGCTGACAGCGGCGATGGACTTGGCCTCCAGCGGCTCCGGCAGCATGAGCGGCTTCGCGCTCGGCGCCTGGGGCGGCGTGCAGGCGACCGCCGCCGGCGTGGCCATCGGGGTAAGCGGCATGCTGCGCGACGCGGTTTCGGCACTGGCCGGGCAAGGCACGCTGGGCGAAGCCTTCGCCGGCCCCGCCGCGGGATATGTCGTCGTCTACCAGATCGAGATCATTCTTCTGTTCGCAACCCTTGCCGTGATCGGGCCGATGGTCCGCTCCGGCAGCAACCGCAACGCCGCAAGACAGCCGGGCTTCGGCCTGGCTCACTATCCGGGCTGACCCTCGAGGAGAAACACCATGTCTGCAGCCTTTACCCAATACATCGATGTGGCACAGGTGGTGCTCTACCTGTTCTGGGCCTTCCTGGCGGGGGTTCTCATCTATCTGCACCGCGAGGACAAGCGCGAGGGCTACCCGCTCGAGAACGAGCGCTCGGGCCACATCACCGTACAGGGCTGGCCAGCGGTTCCGGCTCCGAAGGAATATCTCCTCGCCGATGGCTCCAAGGTTTATGCGCCGCGCGCCGAGCCCTATGATGCCAGGCCCGTGAAGGCCACCCCGATCGGCCCGTGGCCGGGCGCACCGCTCGAGCCCGACGGCGACCCGATGGTCGATGGCGTGGGCCCCGCTTCCTATGCCGAACGTCTGGACATTCCGGATGCCGC
>CAIYXE010000586.1 GCA_903930095.1 uncultured Hyphomicrobiales bacterium | reverse complement strand
GTGCTCTACCAGCGGCCCGCCGTGGCACTGCCCTGGATCTATGCCTATGTGGTGCTGGAGGCGGCGCGTGGCTGGATCGTCGCCGGGCTGGGCAGCAGGTGGACGACGCGGCTCATCGTCGTGCCGGGCGAAAGGCTGCCGGACGAAGGCTGGCAGAGCTGGATCCGACATGCGAACTACCTTGTGGTCGCAGCCGAAATCGTCATTCTGCCCATGGCCTTCGGCTATTGGTGGTACGCCATGTTGTTCGGCGTGCTGAACCTCGTGCTGCTGGCATGGCGCATCCGCTCGGAAGAGGAGGCGCTGCGGCCGCTGCGCGAGCCGCCCCAGCCGCAAACCGGTGAGACTCAGCCGCCGGAGCCCTCGGAACCCTCTCCGTGATCATGCCCGCCCTGGGCCACATCGCCCACGGGCACCTTCACCATGACCTGGCCCGCCTTCTCGAAAGTGAGGGTGATCTCGATCTCCTCACCCTTCGTGAGCGGCGCCGTGAGGCCCATCAGCATAATGTGATAGCCGCCGGGCTTCATCTGCAGCGTGCCCATGGCCGGGATCTCCAGGGCATCAACCGCCTTCATCCTCATCACGCCGTCAGCCACTTCGGTCATGTGGATCTCCGCCACCCGCGCGGCGGGCGTGGAGACCGACAGCAGCCTGTCGGCTTCGGAGGCGTGGTTCATCAGGCTCACATAGGCGGCACCGGCACCTGCTGTTGGCGTGGCCGAGGCACGGGCGAAGGCCTCCAGGATCATGACGCTGCTGGCGTTCACCCCGCTGGCGGAGGTAAGGATAGCGGCGATGGTGAGTGAGATGGCGGCTAACAGTTCAAGCAGGATGCGGCGCATGAAGGTCTCCTCGGCCGCTCTCTGGCGTTTCCCTTTCTTCTTGTCACGCGCCATGGCGTCGCGGTTGGTGGCCCTCGCACTGCTGGCCTTGCCGGCGGCTGCGCAGGAAACCCCTGTCACGGTCGAGCTCGTCCTGGCGCTGGACAGCTCGGCAAGCGTCGATGCAAACGAATTCGCGCTACAGATCGAGGGTCTGGCACGCGCCTTCGCCGATCCGGACGTGCAGCGCGCGGTTGAGAACCTGAGGCCGCTGGGTGCCGCCGTTGCGGTGATGCAATGGGGCGCACCCGGCGAGACCCGTGTCGTGCTGCCCTTCACACATCTCGAGACAGCGCGCGACTCGAAGGCCTTCGGTTTTCGCATCGGCCTCGCCCGGCGCTGGATGTGGGCGAGCGCCACCTCAATCGCCACGGCCATTGCCGACGGCACGGCCATGATCGAGGGCAACGGCTTCGATGGCTTCCGCAAGATCATCGACGTATCGGGCGACGGGGAGGACAATGGCGGGGCAGACCTCGAGGCCGCCCGCCAGGCTGCCCGGGCGAAGGGCATCATCGTCAACGGCCTTCCGATCATGGCCGACAGCCCCGGCCTCGACCGCTACTACCAGACCTACGTGATCATCGGCCTCGACAGCTTCATCGAACCGGCACGGGACTTCGATGACTATGTCCGCGCCATCCGCGAGAAGCTGCTGAAGGAACTCCGCCCGATCGCGTCCTAGCCGCGCTCCATCGCGCGGTCTTCGGCGGTGGCTGGAATCCACCATGCCCGGCCCCGCGGTGTATCGACATATTCAGGCCACGGGAAATCGACGGGCGGCTGGTAGTCGCACCACGGCAGAGGGTCCTCCGCCTGTTCCCGCCGTGTACGGAATTCCGCCTGCGCGCGGGCCAGCGACGCCTTGTCCGTCATCAGGTCGAGAATGGTGCCGGCAATGGTCTTCGCCGCCGTTTCGACCGTGGGGTCGATGGTGGCGGGCATGCCGCCCAGCGCATTCAGCGCCCATTCGGGATAGGCAAAGCCCGCAGGCGCCTTCAGCACGGCGCGCCCGACATAAAAGCGCACGGTGGGCGCGAACCATGTCATGTCGGTGTAATCGTCGGATGTATAATGCGTCTGCCAGGACGGAAGGTCCTGCCGCAGCCGGCGCTCCGCCTCCCGGGGCGGAACAAGCTCGCCCAGCTCATCGGCGAAGGGCTTCGCCATGGGTTCAAGCCCGAGTTCCTTCTGCAACTGCTGCGCCAGCGCCACTGCCTCTGCGCCATACCGCGGCGCGCCCGCCTGCTCGAGATTGCGGAAAGTGATCTCCGCCATGGCATGATTGGCAAGCCCTGGCTTCGACTTCGACACCCAGTGCCGCCGCACCGTGCAATGGGCTGCCGCGGCGGCCGCCTCCGCGTTGCGGTCGAGCACGGCGTAGATGCGCTTCAGCATGGCAACGCCGGGCGCGCGCGCGGCGAACATGATCATCGCCATCTGGGCCGCGAGATTGTCCGCCGTCGCCTGGCCGCTGGCGAGGATCGTCTCGTTCAGCGTCCATGTGCCGGTGTGCGGCAGCATGTGGTCACGCATCATCTTGGAAAGCGTGTACATGGCGACCACCGCGTCATTGGCGCCAGGCGCGCGCGCCGCCGTGTGGGCGGCCGGAATGGGAGCACCCGCCGCATCGGTCACCGCGCCCTGCAGCCAGCTCTCCGGCTGCTCGCAGAGAAATTCGTAGATCGCCGCGTAATAGGGCCCGCAGTGCGTGTCCCAGCGCGCCGTGTTGCACAGGGGCAGCATGTAGAAGGGATGGAAGGAAATGATCGCGTCGAGCCCGTCGTAGTAGCCCTTCGCCGCATGAATGGGCTTTGACCCCCGCACCTTCTCGGCCGGTTCCCCCATGAAGCGGATGGTGCCGGTGATCGCGTGCTTCTCCATCGCAGCCTTCGCGGCAAGCGCGCCGGTAAGGGAGCCCATGCCCAGCGCCGAGTGGGGATCGGTGTGCCCGCCCGCAAAGCGCGACAGGCCCTTGCGCGGCTGGCGCCAGGGCACCGCCGCCTGGCAATTGCCCGGTACCGCGTCATATTCGGCATAGGCCATGATGGTAGGGCCCGGCCCGTTCGACCATGTGGCGGAGAACGCCGTGGGCATGCCCCCCGAACCCTCCTCGACCGTGAAGCCCTCGGCGCGCAGCGTCTTCACATACCATTCGGCGGAGCGGTACTCGCGCCAGGCCGTCTCGGCGAGGTGCCAGATATGGGCGTTCCATGCCGACCAGCGGGCGTGGTTCTCCTCCACCCAGCGGAATGCGTCGGCGCGTGCGGCATCACTCATGACAGTCCCTCGATCAATGTTCGTGCAGTTTTTGTGAGATCGGCCTCGCTGAAGCCAGCGAAGCTCAGGAGCAGCCCCTGCTGGCGGCTCCGCCCGGCATAGTGGCTCGACAGCGACTGCGCCTCGATGCCGATGCTCTCGAGCCGCATGACCGCGTCCTCGTCGCTCGTGCCCGCCTTCAGGCGCAGCAGAAGCATCAACCCCGCGGGGGAAGCATCAATCTCATAGAGCCTGCCCTCACCCGGCTTCAGCGCCTCGATGAGCGCGCGCCGCCGCGCGGCATAGATCCGGCGCATGCGGCGAATATGGATGGCGAATGCGCCCGACGACATGAACTCGGCAAGGGCTGGCTGCGCCATGAGCGACGGCGGCGCCCCGTGCGACACGCGCTCGGCGCGAAACCGCGGGACCAGCGCCTTCGGCACCACGATGTAGCCGAGCCGCACGATGGGCGAAAACACCTTGGAAAAAGTGCCGGTGTAGATGACGCGCGCATGGCTATCGAGGCTCATCAGCGCCGGAAGCGGCTTGCCGACATAGCGGTACTCGCTGTCATAGTCGTCCTCGATGACGATGGCATCGGCATCGGCCGCCCAGTCGAGCAGTTCCAGGCGGCGGGCCAGCGGCATGGTAACGCCCGTCGGGTATTGCCGCGCCGGTGTCACGAAGGCGGCCCGCGCATCGCCCGCCCGCTCGATGCCACGGGCCACGACGAGGCCCTCCGCATCGACCGGCACGGGCACCGCCGCGGCGCCACCGAGCGAGAAGATGCGCCGCGCCGTCGGATAGCCCGGCTCCTCGAACCATACCCTGTCGCCCCCGCGCAGGATGGCGCGGCCGATCAGGTCAAAGGCATCAAGCCCGCCTGCCGTGACGATCACCTGCTCAGCCGCGCAGCCGATGCCGCGCCACTCATAGAGATGCCGCGCCACCGCCTCGCGCAGCGGCATCCAGCCGAACGGGTCGTTGTGCTCGAGAAGCGCCACCGGAGGGTTGCGCCAGAAACGCCCCAGCAGCCGCCCCCACTCGTCATGCGGAAAATTCTCCCAGTCGACGAGGCCTGACCGGAAGGGGCGCGCCGGCTCACGCCTGTGGCCGGCGCGTGGCGGTTCCTTGCGCTGTTCGCGCGGAGCCGGGGCCAGGAGCGTTTCCGGCAGTTCCGCCGCAACCCGCGTGCCGGAGCCGGAGCGGGTCTCGAGATACCCCTCGCTGAGGAGTTGCTCATAGGCCTCCACCACCGTGGCGCGCGCCACGGCAAGTTCCTCCGAGAGTGCGCGCGTCGAGGGCAGCCGGCTCTGCGGCTTCAGCCGCCCGCTCAGCACGAGCGAGCGGATCTGCCGCGCGATCTGCTGCTGGATCGGCTCGCGGTCTTGCCGGTCGATGCCGATCTCGCTGGCCGATGTGCCGAGAAGTGGTCTGCTCATCAGTTCAATACTTGGACCTTTCAACCAGACCATATCGCGGGCATCCGAAGGGCACAACCGGAGAAAACGAGCATGGATTCCCCCACCGAGAGAACACGCGTGAAGCGCCTGAACAAGCGCGCCAAATATGATGCAGAGACGGTGCACGCCATTCTCGACGCCACCCCGATTTGCAACGTCGGCTATGTGTTCAACGGCACGCCCTACGTGACCCCCACGCTGCAGTGGCGCGAGGGTGATCACGTCTACTGGCACGGCTCCTCGGCCAGCCGCATGCTGGAGGCCTGCGAGGACGCGGAGGTCTGCCTCACCGTCTCGATCATCGACGGTTTCGTGATGGCGCGCGCGGCCTTCAACCATAGCTGCAACTACCGTTCGCTGATGGCCTTCGGCACAGCCCGCAAGCTTGCGGACCCCGCCGAGAAGGAGATGCGGCTGAGGAATTTCACGGAAGCCCTGTGGCCTGGCCGGTGGAACATGCTGCGCCCGATGACGGCACAGGAACTGAAGGCCACCACGGTGCTGTCGCTCAAGCTCGACGAGGTCTCCGCCAAGGTCCGCACCGGCCCCCCGGGCGATGACGAGGAGGACTACGCGTTGCCGATCTGGGCCGGGGTCATCCCCGTGCAACAGCAGATCCTGGCACCCATTGACGACCCGCGATTGATCCCCGGCCTGAAGGCGCCCTCGCATATCATGGACTTCAAGATCGGCTGACAGGCCGCCGCGTCAGGCTGTCCTGCGCACCAGTTCCACCATGTAGGCTGTGGACCAGCCGAAACTCATGAAACCGTTGGCCGCGGTGAGCGCGGAGAGCAGGCGCCAGTCCGGCCCCAGCGTGATGTCGCCGAAGCCCACCGTTGAGAAGCTCACCAGGGAGAAGTAGAGCGCCGGCTCCAGCGCCTCGAAGGCACCCACGGCGAGGAAGACGGTGGCCCATATCCACACCTGTATGCTGTGCACCGCCATCACGAAGATCACGCCCGTGACGATGGCCGCCGTGTTCGCGAAGCGGCGGAACCTGAGGCGCAAGTCAATGATGACCCTTTCCAGCCGCTTCCCGAAAGCACTGAACATCTCCGCTTGCAGGATGACGTTGAAAACGATGATCACGGAGCCGATTGCCAGTTGGATGATCAAAGGTCTTCGACCTCCACGGCGATGATCAGGCCTGCCGCATCGAATTGCACCGTCTCGACACCATGCCGGACGATGCGCTGGCCGGTCGCCGCCGATGTGGCCGCAAGCCGCCAGGCGGCACGCGCCGCAAGCGGCGACAAGCGGTCGATGCGCCCGTCCTCCGCATGTTGATCCGGATACTCCGCGAAATAGGCGTTGAAGGAGGCGATGATGGCATCGCGTCCCTCGATCTTGCCATTCACGCCGGGCGAGACGTAGACGGCGCCGGGCGCAAAGCAGGCAGCCGCCATCGCCGCATCATAGGGCTGCAGCGCCGCATGGTAATGCCTGAGCAGCGCCACGGGGTCGATGCTCATGCGCCGAATTCGCCCATGATCCTGACCCAGCTCCGGATGCCGCGCCTGTAGCTCTCGAGATTGTACTTCTCGTTGGGACTGTGGATCGCATCGTCATTGAGGCCGAAGCCGACGAGGATCGCGTCCATCCCCAGGATGTCCTTGAAGAAGCGGCAGATGGGGATCGAGCCGCCCGAACCCATCAGCACCGCATCGCGCCGGAACTCGTCCTTCAGCGCCTTGGCTGATTTCGCGATGACGGGATTGTCCTCCGGGATCTCGGTCGCCGGGCTGCCGCCGCCGCGGCCGGAGAAGGTGACCTTGCAGTCCCTGGGGATCAGCCCCTTCACGAAGGCCTGGAAGGCCTTGAGAACCTTCTCCGGGTCCTGCCTGCCGACGAGCCGGAAAGTGAGCTTGGCATGGGCCTCGGACGGCAGCACCGTCTTGGTGCCAACCCCCGTATAGCCGCCCCAGATGCCGTTCACCTCCGCCGTGGGCCTGGCCCAGATCTGCTCGAGGACGGACTTGCCCTTCTCGCCCGCAGGCTCCTTCAGGCCAACTTCCTTGAGGAACTTCGCATCCGAGAACTTGAGCGACTGCCACTGCTTCTTCGTTGCCTTCGGCAGATCGGCCACACCATCATAGAAGCCGGGAATCGTGACCTTGCCGTTCTTGTCATGAAGTGCGGCGATGACCTTGCTCAGCACGCGGATCGGGTTCATTGCCGGGCCGCCATACATGCCGGAATGGAGGTCGATGCTGGGCCCGGTGATGGTGATCTCCTCATGCACCAGGCCGCGGAGCCTGGTGGTGATGGCGGGCGTTTTCGCATCCCACATGTTGGTGTCGCAGACGAAGGCGGCATCGCAGGACAGTTCCTTCCTGTTGGCCTTGAGGAAGGGCACGAGCGAGGGCGAGCCGGATTCCTCCTCGCCTTCGATCAGGAAGGTGGCCTTGATGGGGAGAGAGCCCGTGGTGGTGATCCAAGCCCGCGCGGCCTCCACGAAGGTCATCAGCTGGCCCTTGTCGTCCGCCGTGCCGCGGCCATACATGCGGGCAATGCCTGCCTTGTCCGTCCGCACCGTGGGCTCGAAGGGGGCCGTCTTCCACAGGTTGAGCGGATCTGCCGGCTGCACGTCATAGTGCCCGTAGAACAGGAAGTGCGGCATGTTCCGCGCCGCACCCTTTGGCGTGTAATGGGCCACCACCATCGGCCGGCCTGGCGTCTTGCGGGCCTCCGCCTCGAAGCCGAGCGCCCTCAGGTCATCGACGATCGCCTGCGCGGCCTTGGCACAGTCCTCCGCATGGGCGGGATCCGTCGAGATCGACGGAATGCGGACAAGGCGAAACAGCCGTTCCAGGCTGTTGTCGAAGTCCTTCGTCGCGGTATCCAGGACGGCGTTGAGATCGGTCATGTCGGTCACTCTCTTGCGAATTGCGCGATGATGCGGGCCCAGGCGCGGGTGCCGTGCCTGAAACTGTCAACGTCGTATTTCTCGTCGGGTGAATGCGCATTGTCGTCGGCAAGCCCGAAACCGACGAGAAGGCTGTCAGCGCCCAGATGCGTCTTGAAGGATTCAACCGCGGGGATCGAGTAGCCCGCCCCAGTCAACACGGCCTCGCGGCCGAACTCCGCCTTGAGCGCCGCTCTCGCCGCCACGATCCATGGCGTGTCCTGCGAAACGGCGATGCCGCTCGAATCCCCGCCGCTGTCATCAAAGCGCGCCTTGCAGTCAGGTGGAAGCCGGTCCTTCACGAACTGCTTGAAGGCGCGGCGGATCTTCCGCGGGTCCTGGCCCTCGACGAGGCGGAAGGTGAGCTTGGCCGTGGCCTCCGCCGGCAAGACCGTCTTGGAGCCGGGGCCCCGGTAGCCGCCATGGATGCCGTTCACCTCGGCCGTGGGCCTCGCCCACATCTGCTCCAGCACCGAATAGCCCTTCTCGCCCGCAGGCACCGACAGGCCAACCTCGCCCAGGAATCGCTTGGCGGGAAACCTGAGCGCCTCCCACTGCTTGCGCAGCTTCGCCGGAATGGGCTTCACGCCGTCATAGAAGCGCGGAATGGTGATGCGGCCCCGGGCATCGTGGATATCGGCCAGGATGCGGCTCAGCACCTTGATCGGGTTACGGGCCGGGCCGCCGTAATAGCCGGAATGAAGGTCGATGCGGGGACCCGTGATCGTCACCTCGATCCCCATGCAACCGCGCAGCCTGGTATCGATGGCGGGGGTCTTCTCGTCCCACATGCCAGTGTCGCAGATGAAGACCGCATCAACGGGAAACTGCTTGGCGTTGGCCTTGAGGAAACAATCCAGGTGCGAGGCATCCCCCTCCTCGTCGCCCTCGATCATGACGGTCAGGCGGAAGGGCAGCGCCCCGTGCACCTTCAACCAGCAGCGGCTGGCTTCCAGAAAGGTCATCAATTGGCCCTTGTCGTCGGCGGCACCGCGGGCAAAAATGGCATCCTTTCCGCTCTTGCCTTTCCGGATCTGCGGCTCGAAAGGGGCGGATGTCCACAATTCGAGCGGGTCGGCGGGCTGAACGTCGTAATGGCCATAGAACAGGATATGCGGGAGCCCAGCCCCGCCGCCGGGCGGGGCATAGGACCCGGCAACCAGCGGCTGCCCCGTGGTCTCGCGCAGGCCCGCGGTGAAGCCCATGGCCTCAAGCTCCCGCACCAGCCACTGGGCCGCGCGGCGGCAGTCCTGCGCATGGGCAGGATCCGTGCCGACGCTGGGAAAGCGCAGCAACTCGCAGACGCGCTGGAGGCTTTGAGGGAATTGTTGATCTATTTCGGCGAGAACGGAATCGGGATGAACCAAGATGCCACCAATTGGCCTGCGGGCCTGAATCGCCGGAACAATGTCACGGCGGCGGCCATCGCGGCAAGGGCGACGGCATGACGGAGGCCGCTTCCCGTTTCCAGCTCGCCCGGGACAGCCTCCAGGCGCGGGAGCCCTCCGCCGGGCTCAAGCGCTTCCGCCGCCGCGGCTACCAGCGCTTTCTCGCCTTCATGGGCGACCTGGACTTGTCCTTCGTCTGGAAGCGGCGCTGGTTCATCATCACCATGATCTTAGGCTTCGCCCTGATGGCGGCCCCGGCGCCCTCGGGCCTGACCGAGCAGGGAAAGATCGTGCTGGTCATGTCGCTGATGGCCACCATGCTGTTCATCACCGAGGCTATTCCGCTGCCCACGGTGCCGCTCCTCATCATCGTCGGCCAGGTCGTGCTGCTGAAGGTCGATCCCACCAAGGTGGCGCAAAGCCTCATGACGGACTCTGTTCTCTTCATCATGGGCTCGCTCATGCTGGCGGTGGCCATCGTCCGCCAGCGGCTCGACAAGCGCATCGCCTGGTGGATCGTGCGCATGACGGGCACCAACATCTACTGGATCAGCTTCGGCATCACCGCGGTGTGCGGCACCATCGCCGCCTTCATCGGCGAACATACGGTGGCGGCCATGATGCTGCCGGTCGGCGTCACCCTCATCACCCTCACCTCGAACGATCCGCGGAAGGTCCACAACCTGGC
>CAIYXE010000585.1 GCA_903930095.1 uncultured Hyphomicrobiales bacterium | reverse complement strand
GGCACCACCGACATTCCCTATGAGGGCCGCGCCGACGACGTGGCGATCGAGGAGCGCGAGGTGGCCTATCTGCTTGCCGCCGTGAACCGCTACCTGAAGACCCCGATCGCCAGAGATCAGGTCATCCACAGCTTCTCCGGCCTCCGGCCGCTCTATGACGACAATGCCGAGAACCCCTCCGCGGTGACGCGTGACTATGTGTTCGACGTCGCGGGCGAGCCGCCGATGCTCTCGGTGTTCGGCGGAAAGATCACCACCTACCGCAAGCTCGCCGAACACGCCCTCGACAAGCTGCAGCCGTTCTTTCCCGCGATGAAGGCGCCATGGACCGCCACAGCGCCGCTGCCGGGCGGCGACATGCCGGATGCCGACTTCGACCGCTTCCTTGCAGGCCTCCGCCGCGCGCACCCCTGGCTGCCGGAGGCGCTGGCCCATCACTATGCGCGGCTCTATGGCACCCGCGCCGCGGCCGTGATGAACGGGGCAGGCGACATGGCCGGGTTGGGCCAGCACTTCGGTGGCCTGCTCCATGCCTGCGAGATCGACTATCTCCGCAAGGCCGAATGGGCTGAGACGGCAGCAGACGTGCTCGACCGCCGCACGAAGCACGGACTTCACCTCACGCCCGGGCAGCGCGCCGCGGTCGTGCAGTACATGGGCCGCTAGCATTCCAGATTCCGCTCGCGCCGCCACGCCATTTATGGAAGCATAGCACCGCTGATCGAGGCCGGGACGGAACATGGCAGGCGATGAGGATGACGACACCGGCGGGCGGATGATCGTCTGGCCGCTGGAGCGGCTGGCACGCCTGATGCGCGCGCGTGAGCATGAGGGCGGCCTGAACCCCGCGCAATGGGAGGCGCTCCGCTTCCTGAGCCGGGCCAACCGCTTCTCGAATTCGCCCGGCGCGCTGACCCGCTACCTCGGCGCCACGAAGGGCACCGTCTCCCAGACCCTCATCGCGCTGGAGCGGAAGGGCTACATCAGCAAGACCATCCGGGAGGGCGGCCGCAAGTCCGTGAGCCTTTCACTCACCCCGAAGGCCATCGAGGCGCTGACGCGTGACCCCTGGGCCGATCTTGCGCGCGCGGCGGAAGATCTCGGTGGAAAGACCAGGCGCCGCCTCAGCCGCGGCCTTGCCGAACTCCTCACCCAGGAGATCACCCGTTCGGGTCTTGCAAGCTTCGGGGATTGCGCCTCCTGCCGCTTCTTCCGCGAGCGCGGGCGCGCCGGGGATGCGGCGGGGCCGCACCTCTGCATGCTGTTCGAGGAAGCGCTGTCCGAGCAGGATACCGGCAAGATATGCCGCGAACATGCAGCGGCAGGCTAGCCCCTCCGGCAGTCAATTGAGATCAGCTTGCCCTGCGCGTGGTCCGGCCAAGTGGATTCACCTGGTCGAAAAGAACTCGCGCAAGATCATGCTTTAGAGCGTCGTTCCATCAATTGAATCCGTAGCCTGCGGCAACAAAGTAGTTTGAGCATTCTTCTGGTGAGAAGAGTGAGCAGATATTGCCGATGGCTTGCCAGAGATCATC
>CAIYXE010000584.1 GCA_903930095.1 uncultured Hyphomicrobiales bacterium | reverse complement strand
GGCCGTGCAGCCGCTGCCACATTCGAGTAGAAAAAACCTACAACACCGAAGGCTCCTGCCTGAACGGCCTTCTGCGCGCCAGCAACAGCAGGTTCGACCTCAACCTGGTCATCCACCTTCATGAGAATGATCTTTTCCCCCAGAACACCGCCTTTGGCATTCCACTGTTCAACAGCGAGTTCGGCGCCGCGAACCATTTCCAGGCCATTTTCGGCCTGATAGCCAGTTAGTGGACCACTAAATGCGATTGTTACATCGGCCCGCGCGGTTGACCCCATCAGCGCTAGTGCAAAGCCCACCGCTGTCAGTTGGTTCCCAATTGTGGTGAAGTATTTTGTCATCGCTTTTTCCCCCATTTTTTGTTGTTGACTTGGTTAATGGTCTGCATCCCAGTAGCGTCGCTGCTGTGACTTCTTGTGAACTAATGCGCTATCATACCCTCCCAGCGGGCACGGCCTGCCCGAGATAGGCTTCCCTCATCCGGGGGTTCGCTGCGAGTTCTTCTGAACTTCCGGAGAGGACCACTTGCCCACCCTCCAGAACATAACCTCGAGTGGCCAGTTCCAATGCCATGTGAGCATTTTGCTCAACTAACATGATAGTGGCGCCCTGCCTGCTGATCTCACGCAAGATGGCGAAGATAGAGGCCACCATCATCGGCGCAAGACCCATGCTCGGCTCATCTAGAAGTAGAAGCTTTGGACGCGACATTAGTCCGCGGCCGATGGCGAGCATCTGCTGTTCTCCACCGGACAGGGTCCCCGCCATTTGACGAGAGCGCTCCAAAAGACGCGGAAAGAGACTGAACACCCAATCACGGTCACGGGCAATCTCCGATCTGGAATTTCTGCTCAGTGCACCGGCCGCGAGATTATCGTCTACAGTCAGAAGGGGAAAGACACGGCGACCCTCGGGCACCTGACTCAGGCCGGCGCGGACAATCAAATGCGAACTTCTGCCGTCGATCCTCTCACCAAGAAAACGAATCTTACCACTCACCGGCTTCAGAACGCCGCTCAACGTCATCATCAGCGTCGACTTGCCAGCACCATTGGCTCCTATGGCCGTGATGATTTCGCCTTGTTGAACGTCAACGTCCACACCCCTGAGTGCCTGGATAGGACCATAGTTCACGTGGAGATCGCGGACCTCAAGCATGGATTGCTGTCCCCAGGTAGGCGCTGAGAACCAGTGGATTCTTTTGAATGTCCCGTGGCAGGCCTTCGGCGATCTTGGTGCCAGCATCAAAGACAATGATCCGATCGGAAATCTGCATGACGATCTGCATTGAATGCTCGATCATAAGAATAGTGACGCCGCGGTCTCTCAGGCTCCTGATTAGAGCCATCAGATCGTTAATCTCCTGCGGGTTCAATCCTGCACACGGCTCGTCAAGCAGCAGAAGTTTCGGCTTCGTTGCCATAGCGCGAGCTATTTCGAGTCTGCGTTGGAGCCCGTAGGCAAGCGAGCCAGCGGGTTCAAGGCTTTGGTCAGCCAGTCCGACGAGCCGCAACAACGCCAGAGCCTCATCGCGATGGAAAAATTCCAGACGCCGGGCAGACGGACCGATCAGCAGGCTCTCCCAAAGAGGCAGGTTGTCATTCGCCTGTGTGGCAAGCATGGTATTGTCGAGAAGGCTCAACCGCGAAAACAGCCTTATGTTCTGAAAAGTACGTGCTATGCCGAGCCGTGCGACAGCATGTGGTGACAGACCGGAGAGATCGCATTGAGCTGGACCCCAGAATGCACGGCCTGCGTCGGGACGATAGATGCCGGTCAGGCAATTGAAAAAGGTAGTCTTACCAGAGCCATTCGGACCAATC
>CAIYXE010000583.1 GCA_903930095.1 uncultured Hyphomicrobiales bacterium | reverse complement strand
GTTGATGGCCCCGAGGAGATGGCCGATCAGGCCGGATGCGACACGTCTGTCATAGATGACCGGCACGGACTGCGACTTGACCTTGCGCGGATCCACCCGCTTCACCGCGCGCTCGCCCGCGCTGCGGCCGATGATTTCGGGGTCGCGCAGGTCCGCGAAGTGGACGGCGGCGGAATAGTCATAGTCGCGCTGCATGGCGAGGCCCTCGCCCGCGATCGCCGACATCGAGATGCCAGTGCCGGTGCGGCGATAGCCCTGGGAGAAGCCGTTGGAGATGACGATGCCGACCGAGGTCTCTGACCGCGAGGCGCCCGCACCCGAGGATTTGGTCACGCCCTTGACCGCAAGGCCTGCTGCCTCGGCGCGCCGCGCGAGGTCTTCGAGGTTCCTGGGGTCCGGCAGGTCATCCGCCGCAAGGTCGAGGTCGGGGATGTCGGTTGCCAGTTGTGCCGGCTCGGCGATCCCGGCATGGGGGTCTGGCGGGGCGAGCCGCGCCATGTTGAGGGCGTTTTCGGCGAGACGGTGGATCGCCTCCTTCGTCAGCACGCTTCCCGAGATGGTGGCGGAGGACTTGCCCGAATAGACCTTGAGGCTGATGTCGCGCGCCTCCGATTGCTCCACCTTCTCGATCTTGCCGTCGAGGATGGAGATTTCGGTTGAGCGACCGTCGGCGGCCACGGCATGCACGCCATCCGCGCCGAGCTTGCGGGCGTGGGAAACAGCCTCGCCCGCGAGCGAGAGGAGATCGTCGATCATGTGATGAGCGAATCCAGAAAAAGGCCCAGGGTGATGATGAGGCCGAATATGCGGTTGGAACGGAAAAGTTCAAGGCAGCGTGCGGAATTGGCGTGGTCGAAGCGGG
The DNA here is from genome assembly GCA_903930095.1 of uncultured Hyphomicrobiales bacterium. Taxonomy (GTDB): domain Bacteria; phylum Pseudomonadota; class Alphaproteobacteria; order Rhizobiales; family Aestuariivirgaceae; genus Aestuariivirga. Next base: position 1,604 of record CAIYXE010000583.1, on the reverse strand, counting down.
CAAGCTGCCAGGCCGCGTGCATACCGGCTGCCGCAACGCCCACATGCGCGATCAAGCTGCCGCCGGCCAGCCAGATCGCGGCATCGACCAGCGCAAGCGCCAGGAAGAAGAACAGGGCCAGCCACCAGATCGTTGACCCTCCGAACCTGAGCGCCGTGGACTTGAGGCCGATCAGCGCGTCGTCTTCCTTGTCCTGGTGGGCATAGATCGTGTCATAGGCGAGCGTCCAGGCGATGCCGCCGGCATAGAGCAGGAGCGGGGCGGCGGAGAGTGAACCGTGCACCGCCGTCCAGCCCACCAGCGCCCCCCAGTTGAAGGCAAGCCCCAGCACCGCCTGCGGCCAGTAGGTGATGCGCTTCATGAAGGGATAGATGGCAACCACCACGAGCGAGGCCGCCCCGGTAAGGACGGTGAACCAGTTGAACTGGAGCAGCACCGCGAGGCCCAGCAGGCACAGCAGGACCAGGAAGGCGAAGGCCTGCCGCACGCTCACCTGTCCGGACGGGATGGGCCGGAGCCTGGTGCGTTCCACAAGGCCGTCGAAGTTGCGGTCGGCGATGTCGTTCAGCGTACAGCCCGCGCCGCGCATGATGATCGCGCCCACCAGGAACAGGGCCGCGAACCACAGGCTCGGCAGCCCGCCGCCAAGGGCGATCTGGCCGAGGCAGAGGCCCCACAAGCAGGGGATGAGCAGCAGCCACCAGCCGATCGGCCGCTCGAGCCGCATCAGCCGCGCGTATGGCCTGAGGGCGCGCGGCAGCACGCGGTCTGCCCAATGGTCCGGCAGCGCGTCTGCGACGCGGCGGTCGGCTCTCTCTTCGGGGCTGCTGGTATCGCTCATGCCCGCGGTGTACATCAGGAGCCCCATGAAGACCACCCCTCGCCTCCACCTCGACACGGAACTGGCCCAAGGCCTTGAGATCGCGCTGCCGCGCGAGCAGGCGCACTATCTGACGGGGGTGCTCAGGCTTCAGCCGGGCGATGCCGTTTCGGTGTTCAATGGGCGTGACGGCGAGTGGCTGGCCCATCTCGCGGAGGCCTCGAAGAAGGGGGCCTCGCTGCGCTGCGAACGCCCGGTCTCAGCCGTGAGGCCGCCGCCCGACATCGACTATTGCTTTGCGCCGCTCAAGCATGCGCGGCTCGACTACGTGGTGCAGAAGGCGACCGAACTGGGCGCCCGCCGTCTGCGCCCCGTCATGACCGGGCGCACCATCGCCGAGCGTGTCAACCTTGACCGCATGAAGGCGAATGTGGTGGAGGCCGCCGAGCAGTGCAACCTCGTCTTCGTGCCCGAGGTGCTGGAGCCGGTGAAGCTGCCGAAGCTGCTGGAGTCGTGGGAGCAGGACAGGGCGCTCGTCTATTGCGATGAGACGGCGGCCGCCGCCAATCCCCTCGGCGCCCTGCAACGGCTCAAGCTGCCCGCCGCCGTGCTGGTGGGCCCCGAAGGGGGCTTCACGGAGGAGGAGAGGCGGCATCTTTCCTCGCTGTCCTTTGTCACCGCGATTTCACTGGGGCCCCGCATCATGCGTGCGGATACGGCCGCGATTGCCGCCCTGACACTGCTGCAGGCTTCGCTGGGTGACTGGGGCGCTCGTTAATGTTTG
>CAIYXE010000582.1 GCA_903930095.1 uncultured Hyphomicrobiales bacterium | reverse complement strand
TGGGCCAGCCTGCCGCGAATGGCAGGCGCAATGCCACTTGCGCCATGCAGCACCAGTGGAACAGCCGTGGCGGCCTCGATGGCGCGCAGCGCATCGAAGTCGATGCCGTCAGTCTTCTCCTGCTGCAGATGCACATTGCCGATCGATATGGCCAGCGCATCGATGCCGGTCTCCGCCGCGAAGCGCGCAGCGTCCTCAGGGGACGTGGCGCGCGACTGGCGCCCACCGGCATAGCCCACGAAACCCACCTCGCCCTCGACCGAAACACCCGCCGGACGCGCCGCATCGATGACCCGGTTCGTCAACGCAATGTTCTGCTCCAGCGGCAGGGAGGATCCGTCGATCATCACCGAGGTGAACCCCTGGTCGATCCCCGCGATGCATTCTTCCAGCGTCGTGGCATGGTCGATGTGACAGGCGACAGGAACGCGGGCCTGCTCGGCGAGATGGCGTAACATGCGTCCCAGCACGGGCACGGGCGTATGGCGCCGGCAGCCGGGGCCCGCCTGCAGGATCACCGGAAGGCCCGTTTCGTCTGCCGCCTCGACGAAGGCAACCGCATCCTCCCAGCCCAGCACCACCAGGCCAGCGACGGCATAGCGCCCCGCCTGCGCGCCATCGAGAAGCTGGTGCAAGGTGGCGATGGTCATTTGAACTTCGCGATCATGTCCTTGATGCCGGGGATCGTCTCGATCTGATAGGCATGGGCCGGCTGGAAGAACTGCACCAGCGGCCGCTGACTGAGGCCGCCGAGAATGGTGAAGTAATACATTTCATAACCGGGTGCTGCCACACAGGGGTGATAGCCCTTCTCGAGGATCACCGTCGAACCGTCAACGATGTGATAGGCATCTCCCACCTCGCCATCCTGGCGCTGCACCAGTTGCAGTCCGAAGCCATGGTTGGGGCGGAAGCGGAAGTTATATGTCTCGTCATGCCGCGTTTCGACCGGCAGACGGTCAGTATCGTGCTTGTGGGGCGGAAAGCCTGACCAGCCGCCCGCGCCCACGGTAAAGAGTTCGGAAACAAGCAGCCGCCCCACGCGGCCGCGGTATTTCGTGCCGAGGATGTGCTTGATCTTGCGGTGGGTCTTGGTCTCGTCCGAGCCGTACTGCACAACGTCGATATCGCTGGCGCGCACGGCGAAGGGCTCGAACTGGGCATCGCAACGCGCCCCCGCGATGAAGACTTCGGCAGCGCCGGAGATGCAGGCAAACCTCACCTTCGCGCCCTGCGGCGCATAAACTCCCTCTGGCTCGCCATCCCACACATCCGTGCCACGCGTCCCGATCGCGTCGAACGCAGCACCTTCCACCTCGACATTGATCGCCCCGGTCGCCGGCACAACACATGTCTCATAACCGGGTACGCGGTATTCGAAGGCCTGTCCGCGCGAAAGCTTGACGATATTGAAGTAGTTCAGCGGCACCCGCGCATCGTTCACATCGATGATGGGCGCGTTGCGGTTGTCATGGGGCGGGATGTGCATGGAACCTGTTCCTCCGGGTCACGCGGGCGCGGCGTTATCGCGCATGAATGTGTCGAGTTCCTCTGAAGTCGGCGAGGCAGGCGCGCAGCCAACGCGGGTCACAACGATGGCCGCTGCCGCCGTACCCCTCCGCACGGCCCCGGCAAGATCGAGTCCGGCGGCAAGCCCGGTGACGAGGCCAGCCATGAAGGCATCGCCCGCACCCGTGGGCTTCAGCGCCGCAACGCGATAGATGGGCGTTTCGAAACTGGTGCGGCCGGCAAGGCTGATCGAGCCATGCTCGCCCATCTTGTAGATCACGGCGTCCCGGTTCGATGCGAGGTCGCGTGCAAGCGCGAGCCCGCCCGGGCCGCCTGCCATCACGTCCCATTCGACATCGTTGCCGATCACCATGTCGCTCGCCTCCGCGGCCATGCGGCATGCCGCGGCAGCATCTGCCGCCGAGACCCAGGAATATGGACGATAGTCGACATCGAAGATCACCGGCACATCCGCGGCACGCGCCTGGCTGATCGCCAGCAACGTGGCGGCGCGTGAAGGCTCCACAGCCAGCGCCGTTCCGGTGACGATCAGGGCGGCATAGCCGGCCATGCCGATCCCCACCACCTGCTCCGGGCTCAGGAGGAAGTCCGCCGCGCCATTGCGGTAGATCACCGACTGGCAGTTCTCCGCCCGCGTTTCGACAACGGCAAGCGAGGTGCGGCAATCGCCCGCCGCGCGTCCCACATGTGACAGGTCGATGCCATAGCGGGAGAGTTCGCGGCACACATAGCGGCCGACCGCGTCATCCGACACGGTGGTGACCAGTGAGGCAGAGCCACCCAGCCTGACGATGCCCGCGGCGATGTTCGCCGCCGATCCCCCAAGCGCGGAGGTGAAGCGCGCCGCCTCTTCCGCAAGGCAGCCGGGCGGGTCGGCATAGAGATCCAT
>CAIYXE010000581.1 GCA_903930095.1 uncultured Hyphomicrobiales bacterium | reverse complement strand
TTTCCGGTGACGGCAAGGCAGATCTTGGGTCGCCACGGACGACCGACTACCCGATGCCCGCCATTCCGCAGACCTATCTGGACAAGGCATTTGCATCCGCCCTTCAGGGCACTGTCTACGATGTGCGCTCGACGCCGCAGGCACGGAACTCGAAAGATCAGCCAGATCGCCCCGCCTGCTGCGGCAATGCGAGTTGCATCCCGGTATGTCCTGTACAGGCCAAGTATGACGCCACGGTTCATGTCGCCAGAGCAACAAAGGCCGGTGCCGTGCTCCTCAGCAAGACCACCGTGGTGGCGCTCGAGACTGGTGGCGACAACAGGATCACGGCTGCCAGATTCATGCGTTGGGATGGTAGTATAGGATCGCTGCAGGCCCGCCAATTCGTGCTGGCGGCGCATGCTATTGAAAGTCCCAGACTGCTCCTGAACTCCGCAAGCGAGCGTCTGCCAAAGGGCGTGGCGAACAGCTCGGACCAAGTTGGCCGCAATCTGATGGACCATCCGACGCAGCTCTCATGGGCGCTCTCCACGAAGCCGGTCTATCCTTACCGTGGCCCTCTCTCGACGTCCGGCATTGAGAACTTGCGCGATGGCGACTTCCGTCGCACGCGGGGTGCCTTTCGAATCGAGATCGGGAATGATGGATGGTCATGGCCGACCGGGGCGCCGATCTCGACCGGAGCGGACCTCGCCAATCAGGGGCTACGCGGCAAGGATCTGGACCAGGCTCTCCGCCATCAGACATCCCGGCATGTGCGCCTTGCCTCACTTGTCGAACAACTTCCGGATGCCGCAAACCGGGTGACGCTCGATTCGGACAAGCGGGATGTCTACGGCGTTCCCCTGCCTCGCCTCTCCTACCGGATCGACAGCTACGTTCAGGCCGGCCTTGCGGCTGCGCGGACAGCGCATCAGGTGATATTCGACCGACTGGGTGTCAGCGAGATGCACCACAGCCCGGACGTGCAGGGTGCCGGTCACATTATCGGAACGCTCCGCATGGGCTCCGAGGCAAGAAGCTCCGTGGTCGACGGGGACTTGCGCAGCCACGATCATCCCAACCTCTTTGTCTCGGGCTCGGCTGTCTTTCCGACATCCGCGACAGCCAATCCAACCCTGACCATCGCAGCACTGGCGCTGCGGCTTGCCGATACGATCGCAATATCTGCTCAGCAATAGCCAACCGGACGACTGATTCTGGCTATACTCTGTCACCGAACCTGGAGACGATGGCATCGCTACGTTAGAGCGAGATTTCCGGCTTCCAGGGATTTCTGGGTTCGATCACGGCCACAGCACCCTGGTTTGGCAGTCGCTGGACATGAGTTCGACGAGCGATCCTAACTGCATCGCCGGCGGTCAAACACTCGTCCCATCTGGGCCGTCCACGGCAAATAAGTCACCACAATGAGATCATTCACCGAAACCGACGGCGGCTCACGCTCGACCACAAACCGCTCCAGCACCTCTGGCGACAGATATGCCAGTCGCATGGTCCGGCTGATAAAACGGTCGGTCACCTTCTCAGCCTTGGCAATTTCGCCCGCTGTGGCCATCTCACCGCTCTCCAACTTCCGCCGCCAGGCCCATGCGCGGCCGAGCGCCTTGAGGATGTGAGGAGCCTGTGCCCGCAGCTGCTGCTCCAGCACATCCTGCGGCGGGAGAATCCTGGGGCGCCCGTTGCGGCGGCGGATAGCGAGCGGGATCACGACCCGAATGGTGTCGTTGGGATTGCTCATTCGGCGGCCTCCCTGCTGGTGTTGGTATTCAGGTCCCGGATGAGGGCAACGATGCCATTGTTGCGGAGATCCACCGCCATCCCATTGGGGCCCACAGTGACCCTGTCGACGAGAAGCCTTACGATGCGCGCCTGCTCTGGCGGGAAGAGCGCCTCCCAAAGGTCGTTGAAATGTCGTAGGGTC
>CAIYXE010000580.1 GCA_903930095.1 uncultured Hyphomicrobiales bacterium | reverse complement strand
GAGGTCAACCTCCATCCGCCGGGCCACTCTCAGGAATTCGACAAGTGGCGCTGGGCGCCCATGGGTGAAGTGCTGGAGCTGATCGTGCCCTTCAAGCGCCAGGTCTACGAGCAGGTGATCGCCGAGTTCCGGCATCTGGCGGGCTGAAGGTCCCCTATAGTTTTGCAATCCACTCGTGAGATTGCGACGACTTAAGGAGCGCCTGTTTCAGCCACTTGCGATCTGTTGCCGCCATATGGGGCAACGCCAACGTGAAATCGTGGCGATCTTTCTCATCCAGCCGATTGCTCTTGAAGAGTAGCGCTAGGGCCGGGTTCAGCACGCGAAAGCCAAGGTTCGTTTGGTGCATGACCATTTCTGCGGCCATGCGGATCGTCGGGTCGCGCCGGAACCACCATGAGTCGCCATCCCGTTCCGCGAACAGGACTTCCAGTTCCTGACCCTCCCTGATCGCGCGGGCATTGTGAGCCGGCAGTTCGAGAAACGCACCAGGAGGCCATGGTCTTGCTTCACGGTTGACGAAGGTCTGCCAATCCCAAGTGCTGAAATGAGCGCGGAACGATACCTGATCCGCCCTCCAGATCACGATGTCGACATCACCATGTTCACGGGTCGCGCGACCCACGAGGGCATCGAGAGCCCAGCCCCCGCCAATGCACCAAGGGCGGTCAAACTTGCAAAGAAGTTCGAGGTAGGGAGCAAGCGGTTCAAGATTCATGAGTCTTGCCTTACAAGCGATGGCAACCACGTCTGTAACACGGCCACCGGGTTGCTCTCCAGCGACTTGCCGACTATGAAGCGGGGAGAAGGAAGTCCCATGTCAACGGCCCAGATCGTCCAGCTTCTCATCACCTTCGTCGGAATCGCTATTGCGATGCTGGTCTTCCTGTTCGGGCCCTTCCCGCTCCTGGGCAACACTATCGCCGCCATCGTGATCTTCCTCATCGCCGGCATCGCGGCAGGCTTCGCCTATGCGAAGCTGCAGGCCCGGAACAAGGGCTAGACCGTGCCGCATTTCATTTTCGACTGTGACGGCGTGCTCGTCGATTCCGAACCGCTCTCGATGAAGGTCGACGTCGAGATCCTCGCCGAGAATGGCGTGGTCATCAGCGAGGAGGAGGCGCATGCACGCTTCGTGGGCAAGACCTTCGCGTCCATGCTGGAGGAGATGCGGCAGGAGTTCGGCGCGACGTTTCCCGCCAATGCCTCCGCCGACAAGGACGTGCGCCTGCTCGAGCTCTATGAGCGCGAACTGAAGGCGGTCGATGGCGTGCATGAGGCGCTGGATGCCCTGATGCCGCAGCACTTCAGCGTCGCGTCCAACTCGCCCTTCGATCGCGTCGAGGCCGCACTCCGCATCACCCATCTCGCGCGATTCTTCGGCAACCGCATCACCACCTTCGAGCATGTGGCGCGCGGCAAGCCCGAGCCCGACGTGTTCATCGAAGCAGCACGGCGCGCCGGTTATGCGCCCGGGGACTGCATCGTCATCGAGGATTCGGTGACGGGCGTTACCGCCGCCCACCGTGCCGGATGCCGGGTGCTCGGCTTCACCGGCACGCACCCCCACCCAGTGGAACAGGCGGGCAAGCTTCTGGCCGCGGGTGCGGCCACCACCTTCCGCGCGATGCGGGACCTGCCCGGACTGGTAGCGGAAAATATTCTTTGACATTGCAGTGCAACACGCCCATATGGGCTCTGTTGCTCGCGGCCGACCAAAGGAATACGTGAGGCGCACGAGACAGGTGCAGCCGTTCCGGCCAGCGACAATCCCGAACATACCTTTCACGTGGGTAGGTTTCAGCGCCCGCCCCGGCCATGCATGGATTGTCCATGTTCCATGGCCATTTCGGACATGGGCGGCGCTGCCCATACGCGTTCCGAAAGATGAAAGAAGATTACGTGACCACATTTACCGACCTCCAGCTCTCCGAACCCCTCCTCCGCGCGCTGGCCTCAGAGGGCTATGAGAGCCCCACCCCCATTCAGGCGAAGTCCATTCCCAGCCTGCTCGCCGGCAAGGACCTGCTGGGCATCGCCCAGACGGGCACCGGCAAGACGGCGGCCTTTGCACTCCCCATCCTTCAGAAGCTCGCCGCCCATCCGGAGCGTGCCGCCAAGGGCAGCTGCCGGGCGCTGATCCTTTCTCCCACGCGTGAGCTCGCCGCCCAGATCGGCGAGAGCTTCCGCGTCTATGGCAAGTTCCTGAAGGTGACGCGCGCCGTCGTCTTCGGCGGCGTGTCGCTCGGCAAGCAGGTGGACATCCTGCGGGGCGGCGTCGATGTTGTCGTCGCGACACCTGGCCGCCTCGTCGACCTGATCGAGCGCCGCGCGCTGACCCTCTCCAAGGTCGAGATCTTCGTGCTCGACGAAGTGGACCAGATGCTCGACCTTGGCTTCATCCACGCCATCCGCAAAATCACCGGCATGCTGCCGCATGAGCGCCAGAACCTGTTCTTCTCGGCCACCATGCCGAAGGAGATCGCAGGCCTGGCCAACAACCTGCTGACCGACCCCGTCCGTGTCGAGGTGGCGCCTGTTGCCACCACGGCCGAGCGCGTGAACCAGTCGGTGATCCATGTTGATCCCGCCAACAAGGCGAAGCTCCTCGTGGAACTCCTCAAGGACAACAACATGACGCGCACGCTGGTGTTCACCCGCACCAAGCACGGCGCCGACAAGGTGATGAAGAACCTCTCCGCCGCGGGCTACACCGCTGCGGCGATCCACGGCAACAAGAGCCAGAACAACCGCGAAAAGGCGCTGGCCGGTTTCAAGGCGGGCAAGATCCTCGTCCTCGTGGCGACCGATATCGCGGCGCGCGGTATCGACGTCGACGCGGTCAGCCATGTGGTGAACTACGATCTCCCGCATGTGCCAGAGTCTTACGTCCACCGCATCGGCCGTACCGCGCGTGCCGGAGCTGATGGCTCTGCCATCGCTTTCTGCACGCCGGAAGACCGTGGCCTGCTGCGTGACATCGAGAAGACCATCCGCGCCCAGGTGCCGGTGGTGGAACATGCACTGGGCCTCAAGGGCGTCCAGACGCTTGCACCCACCTTCGGCTGGAACCCGGCGGGCAAGGACAAGCCCCAGGGCGGCAAGCCGCACCACCGTGGCCAGGGCCCCAACCGCAACCACTCTGCTGGCAACGGCAAGCCGCAGGGCGCCAAGCCCCAGTCGGCACAGGCCCCCAAGCGCGACGGCGGCGGCCAGCAGGCCCCGCGCCGTTCGGGCGGCGGCAGCAGCTGGATGACCGACCTCGGCAAGCGCCAGGCGTAAACAAGACTGCATGACGATTAAGAAGCCCGCCGGAAACGGCGGGCTTTTTTGTGTGTCGGTCTCTGAATCCCGTCATGCCAGCGAAAGCTGGCATCCCGCTTTGACGGCAGTAAGCTCGCAGTCAATTCACCTTGCGTGGGCTTGACCCACGCATCCTCTTGCGGTGCGTGAAGAAGATCGCCGGATCAAGTTCGGCGAAGGTGAAATCGGGTACTTGCCGCGAG
>CAIYXE010000579.1 GCA_903930095.1 uncultured Hyphomicrobiales bacterium | reverse complement strand
TCTTCAAGGCTTGAGGGACGTACCAACGGAAGAATGCTGGCCGGGGGATATCCCTCGGCGGCATCGCCGGATGGAGGGGGGTCAGTGATGAAGCTCGACCGCTGGGCCTTTGCGCTGTTTGCGCTGGGCGTGGCCGTAATCGTTGCGGCCATGTTCTGGTCTCTTGCCGCCTATGGCGAAGTGGGCCGGATGGTGGCGAGCAAGGGGCTGAGGCCCAACAACAGCTTCGCTTGTTTCGTCTCCTGGGCGGAACGCTGTGCGCTGCTCACCGAAGCCCATGCGAAGAAGGGCACGACTGCCTACTCTCCGCTCGCCTTCTGGGCAGGCGTCGCGATGATCCTCGCCAGTTTCTGGTTGCAACTGAAGCCGCGTATGCCGGGAGAGGCCTGGGCGCCTCGCCTGCAGCGTCTTTTGCTGCCGGTTGACCGCGTCAGCGCCATCGTGGGGCAGTTCTTCGCCTGGTCCATCCTGCTGCTGACTTTTGCCGTCAGTTACGAGGTGTTCTCCCGCTATGTGCTGGGCGCGCCGACCGACTGGGCGTTTGATGCGAGCTATATTCTTTATGGACTCCTCTTCATCATGGCGGGCGCCTATGCGCTGTCGCGCAATGCCCATGTGCGTGGCGACTTCCTCTACCGTGCCTGGTCGCAGCGCCGGCAGGCGATGATGGATCTCGTGCTGTATGGGCTGTTCTTCTTCCCCGCCATCATCGCTTTCATCTATTCAGGCTATGGCTTCGCAGCCCAGTCCTGGTTCAGCCATGAGCATTCGGCCTACAGCCCGTCCGGACCGCCGATTTATCACTACAAGACGGCGATTCCCGTGACCGGCGTTCTGCTGCTGCTGCAGGGTGTGGTTGAGGTGGCGCGCTGCCTCGTGTGCATCCGGACGGGTGGCTGGCCGCAACGCCTTCACGATGTGGAGGAACTCGAGAAACTCATCCTTGAAGAGCGCGCCAGCCGGGAGGCAAGCACATGACGGATCCGCAACTCGGCGTCCTGATGCTGATCATGTTCGTCGGGCTCATCATGCTCGGCTTTCCGATCGCCTTCACGCTGATGGCCATGGCGGTGGGCTTCGCCTATCTTGCCTTCGACGGCAACTGGGAACCGGTGATGTCGCTGCTCGTGCAGCGCACCTGGTCGGTGATGACCAACGACATTCTGATCTCCGTGCCGCTGTTCGTGTTCATGGGCTACATCATCGAACGCGCCAACATCCTTGACCGTCTGTTCCGCTCGATCCAACTGGCGGCGGGCGGTCTTCCCGGATCGCTTGCGGTGGCGACCCTCATCACCTGTACGCTGTTCGCGACCGCTACCGGCATCGTCGGCGCCGTGGTGACGCTGATGGGCCTGCTCGCCTTTCCGGTCATGCTGCGCAACGGTTATGACGTTCGGCTCTCGGCTGGCGTGGTCTGCGCCGGCGGCTGCCTGGGCATCCTCATCCCGCCCTCGATCATGCTGATCCTTTATGGCGCCACTGCAGGCGTCTCGCCCGTGCAACTCTATGCTGGCGCCCTGTTTCCCGGCCTCATGCTGGCGGGCCTCTACATCGCCTACGTCATGATCCGCGCCATGCTGAACCCCAAGCTGGCGCCACCCTTGCCGCTGGAAGAGAGAAACGTGCCAGTTGCCACGGTGTTCTACGAACTCGCCACATCCTTCGTGCCATTGGCATTGCTGATCATGGCGGTGCTGGGCGCCATCATGTTCGGTATCGCCACGCCTTCGGAGGCTGCCGCCATCGGCGCGCTGGGCGCGCTCGTTCTGGCCGCCGCTTATCGATCACTCAGCTTCGCGAAACTGAAGGAGTCGGTTTATCTTACGGCGCGGACATCGGCCATGGTGGGTTGGCTCTTTGTCGGCTCATTCACCTTCTCCGCCGTCTTCGCCATCCTTGGCGGCGATGCCGTGATCAAGGACTTCGTGGTGGGGCTCGACCTCACGCCATTCATGTTCCTGCTGGTTACGCAGATCATCATTTTCATTCTCGGCTGGCCGCTGGAGTGGACCGAGATCATCGTCATCTTCGTGCCGATCTTCCTGCCGCTGCTCGATCACTTCGGCATTGACCCGCTGTTCTTCGGCCTGCTGATCGCCCTCAACATCCAGACCTCGTTCCTCTCTCCGCCGGTTGCCATGGCCCCCTTCTATCTGAAGGGGGTGGCGCCGAAGGAGGTGAGCATCAACGACATCTTCGCGGGCGTGATGCCCTTCATCGTCATCGTCATCGGCTCCATGGCGATGCTCTACACCTTCCCGCAGATCGGGCTCTGGCTGCCGGAGCAGCTTTACGGGCGGTGACGTGGGGCGCTGTCAGATCCGTTCCGCCAGGCGCGCAATGCGCCTGGAGGCTTCGGTAATCTCTTCAACGCCCACTGTGAGGGCCACGCGCAGGTGCCCGGAACCACCTGCACCGAAGCTCTCGCCCGGCATGGTAACGACGTTTTCCTCCGCCAGGAGCCGGCGCGCGAAGTCCTCGCCCGAGAGGCCGGTCTTCCTGACGTCCACCATCACGAACATGCCGCCCTCGGGCATGCGGGCCGAGACCGTCTTCGAGCCTTCGAGAGACTTCACCAGGGCGCGTGCGCGCTGTTCATAGGCGCGCTTCATCGCATCGATCTCGGGGAAGTGATTGTCGAGCGCGAAGGCTGCCGCATCCTCGATGAAGGGTTGCGAGCCGAACAGCATTGTTTCGGTCACCGGAATGCAACGGTTGCAGAACTCCGCGGATGCGGCGATCCACCCGGCGCGCAGGCCCGGCAACGCATGTGACTTCGAGATCGACGACACAACGACTGTCCGCTTCTCGAGCTCGGGAATGTCGAAGGGCGAGGAAAATACGCTATTGCCATAGGTCATGGTGGCATAGACCTCGTCCGATATGATCCACAAGTCGTGCCTTTCGCAGATCTTGCCGATCTTCTCGATCTCCGACCGCGTGAAGACGGCCCCCGTCGGGTTCGACGGCGTGTTCATCAGCAGCACGCGCGATTTCGGGGTGATGGCCTTCTCGAGGTCTGCCGCCTTCAGGTGGAAGCCATGGTCGGGGTCGACCCTGATGGGCGCCTTGATGCCGCCAGCCGCGGCGATGATCCCTTCATAGGTGGCATAATAGGGATCGGCCACCAGCACCTCGTCACCCTCGTCAACCACCGCCATCATGGCGGCATAAAGCGCGCTCTGCGTGCCGGGAAGGTAGATGAACTGGGACTCGTCGATCGCGCGTCCCGTCTGCCGGGTATAGAGGCGCGCCAGTGCGTGGCGCACACTGGCCTCGCCCCTGCCCTCGGCATAGCCCAGCCGGCCGGCATGCATCTGGCGGGTGGCTTCATCCAGAATGGCCGCGGGCGGTGGTGCATCCGGTTCCCCGATCGACAGGAAAATCATGGGCTCGCCCAGGGCGGCCCGGCGCCTGCCCTCGATATGGACAGCCCACTTGTCCGACCCGAGGCCGCCAAGCCTCGCCGTAACTTTCGCAAATTTCATCTCGGGAACCCTTGTTTTGCCGTGCTTTTAGTGCATCGACACCGGGCGGTCGAGAGGCCGCGCAGGGGCTTTACATTTCTGGTGGTTAGGTTATTTGTGCAGCGCACCATTCTTCTGTGGATGATCCTAGCATGAGTTTTTCACGGCGTCAGGTCCTGAGGTCGGCGGCAACGCTTGGCGCGTTGGCCGCGGCGATGCGTCTCGGCACGTTTCCCAGCATCGCGGAGGCAGGCGACCTGCTGATTGAGCGTCAGGCCTTTGCGGAGGATCACGTCCGCAAGCTTGCCGAGGCCCTGTCCCAGAAGCCATGGGAAGACATCCGCATCGCCATGCCGCCTGGCTGGGAGGCGCTCAGCTATGACCAGTACCGCGACATCCGCTTCAATCCGGAGAAATCGTTCTGGAAAGGCGAACAGCATCAGTTTTCCTTCGATCTCTTCCATTCCGGTTTCCTGTTCACGGCGCCGGTGGATGTACATGTCGTGGAGGACGGCCAGACCGCGCGCATCAATTACAGCCCGGACCTGTTCAACTTCGGCCCGCTGGCACCCAGGACGGATGGCAAGACCGACTTGCACTATGCCGGACTGAGGCTGCGCTACCCGATCAATTCGAAGGACGTGAACGATGAGTTCGCCGTCTTCCAGGGGGCTTCCTATTTCCGCGGCGTCGGCCGTGGCCTGCTCTATGGCCTTTCGGCGCGCGGGCTTGCAATCGACACCGGTCAGCCCCAGGGGGAGGAATTCCCCATGTTCCGCGCCTTCTGGGTGAGGAGGCCTGATCCGGCGGCCACCACCGTCGTGGTCGAGGCGCTGCTCGACAGTCCCTCCGTGACGGGCGCCTACAAGTTCTCGATCAAGCCTGGCGAGGACACGCAGATGGACGTCGAGATGGTGCTGTTCCCGCGGCGGGACATCAGTCATTTCGGCATCGCGCCGATGACCTCCATGTTCCTGCTCGATTCGATCTCACGGCCTGTCGAGGATTTCCGTCCTGCGGTTCACGACTCGGACGGCCTCATGATGCTGACGGGGGCAGACGAGTGGCTGTGGCGGCCGCTGACCAATCACAAGACACTGCAGGTAAGTGCATTCCAGGACATGAGCCCGCGTGGCTTCGGCTTGATGCAGCGCAAGCGCGACTACCGTGATTTTCTCGACCTCGAGTCGCGCTATGAACGCCGCCCGAGCCTGTGGGCGGAGCCAATCGGCGACTGGGGTGCGGGCGCGGTCGAGCTTTATGAGATTCCGACCCTGCTTGAAACCAACGACAACATCGTCGCCTTCTGGAAACCGAAGGAGCCGCTGCGGCAGGGACAGAGCTACGCATTTGTCTACCGCCTCCACTGGTGCGCGGACTGGCCCGTGGGTGCAGAACTGCCCGTGGCGCGCACCATATTCTCAGGCGCCGGGGTCGACCCCAACTACTCCGCAACACCGCCATCTTATGACCCAGATCTGAGGCTTTACGTCGTCGAGTTCGCGGGTGGCGATCTCGATGGGGATCTCATCCTGGACGTGGCGGCCTCCGCGGGCGTCATCTCCAACGTGCATGCAGCAAAGAACGACGTCGCTAAAACGACGCGCCTCTCCTTCGAGCACAACGTCAATGGGACCGACATTGCGGAACTGCGTGCCGTGCTGAAGCGCGGCGACAAGAAGGTAAGCGAAACATGGCTCTATCGCTGGACAAGAAGCTGACCGCACGGGCGATGCCCGCTGAAGCTCCGCTCGACATGCCCATTCAGGACCTTTCGTCCTGGGAGGGCAGGCCGGCAGATGTGGGCAATGGCCGCGATGTGACGCTGGCACGCATCTTCGTATTCGTCACATCCGCCGCCCTCACCGCATTCGGCACATGGAAGATGTATGAGGTGATCAACCCGGTGAACGTCACCGCGCTGCAGGTGCTTTTCGCTGGCTTCTTCGCACTCACATTTGCCTGGATCTCCTTCTCATGCGCCAGCGCGATCCTCGGGTTCTGGGTCTTGCTGCGCGGCAAGACCGTGCGACCGCCGCTGGCCGATATGAGCGATATCGGCCGCACCGCATTGCTGATGCCCGTCTACAATGAGGATCCGGCGCGCGTCTTCACTGCGCTGTCCCGCATGGGCCATGCACTCCGGCGTCAGGGCGCCGGCGGACACTTCGACATCTTCGTGCTGAGCGACACGCGGAAGGAGAACATCGCGGAGGCCGAACTGGAGGCTTTTACCTGGCTCCGGCGGCAGCTTTCTCCGGAGGTGAATGTCCATTACCGCCGCCGGGAGCACAACCACCACCGCAAGGCTGGCAACATTGCCGATTTCGTCCGGCGCTGGGGCGCAGCCTATGATCACATGATCGTTCTCGACGCCGACAGCGACATGAGCGATGCCGCGCTGATCACGCTGGCGCGCGCCATGGCGGCGGATCCGCAGGCCGGCATCATCCAGTCGCTTCCGCTGCTGCAGAACCGCTGGACACCGTTTGCGCGCATGACGCAGTTCGCCGGCCGCGTCTACGGTCCTCTCATCGCTGCGGGGCTTTCCGCCTGGCACGGCCGCGATGGAAATTACTGGGGCCACAACGCCATCATTCGCACCAGGGCCTTTGCGGAAGCCGCGGGATTGCCAGAGCTTGACGGCCGCAAACCGTTCGGCGGGCATGTTCTGAGCCATGACTTCGTGGAAGCGGCGCTGATGCGCCGTGCAGGATATGCGGTCTATATGCTGCCGCAGCTTGCGGGATCCTATGAGGAAACGCCACCCTGCCTCATCGACCTTGCCGTGCGCGACAGGCGCTGGGCCCAGGGCAATCTCCAGCACATCAAGATCGTTGGTGCAAAGGGCCTGCACTGGGTCAGCCGGGTGCACCTCGTGCAGGGGATCATGTCCTATCTGGCCTCACCCTTGTGGCTCATGCTGCTGTTGGCGGGCCTGGTGCTTGCCACCGTTGCCCGGCATGTGACGCCGAATTATTTCCCTGAGTCCTTCTCGCTGTTTCCGAGTTGGCCGGTCTTCGACCCCGAACTGGCCTTCAGGCTCTTCGCCATCACGTTCACCGTTCTCTACCTGCCGAAATTCCTGGCGCTGTTCCTGGCGTTGCGCGATCGCGAGCTGCGGCAGGGTTGCGGCGGTGTGAGCGGCCTCGTCAAGAGCGTGGCCGCGGAAAGCGTCGTCTCCATGATGCTCTCGCCCATGATGATGCTCATCCAGTCACGCGTGGTGGCCGAGGTGCTGCTCGGCCGCGATTCCGGCTGGCACGCCCAGAACCGTGACGATCAGGCAATGCCGCTCGGTGATTGCGCCAGGATACACTCACTTCATGTTGTGGCGGGCCTGTCCTTTGCGGTGCTGTCCTTCCACATCTCCCTGGTTGCCTTCCTGTGGCTCCTGCCAATCGCGGGCGCGCTGATGTTGTCTCCTCTCGTGTCCTGGGCCACCGGCTTGCCCGAACTGGGCCGCCGCATGTGGGACTGGAACCTGTTCCGCATTCCGGAAGAAGCCCCGCGCGGCACCGCTGGTCTGACCTACGTGGAGATTGCGCCGGAGCCCTTGCTCGAGGCCGCGGAATGATCAGCCAGCCGTAACGGCACCGTCTGCCGCGATCCGAAGACGCCCCGCGCTTCGCAGGCGGGCAAGCTCATCCAGCGTGACGCATGCAATCAGGCAATGCCTTCCGTAGAGGACTGCCGCCACCTCTGCACCGACCGCGAGGTTGATGTCGGGTTCAGCAAGGATGATCGCGTCCGGCGCGGTGCCGAGCCGGATCGCCTCGGCGATGGCGCCGGGCGCGGAGCCTGATCCGCGCGTCTCCGTCATCAGCAGAATCATGCCCTTCACACATGCACCGCGCTGGGGATGATGCACGTCGATGATGACGCCCGTTCTCGGCTCGAAGGCCCCCCAGAAGCTCAAGGGCTCGTCGAGGGACAATACGCTGCCTTCTGCTGCCTCGCCGGTGAGGATACGGGCTCTGATCATCGCGCGCTCCATAGTGCCGGGTCGCGCCATACCTCGCCGCGGATGGCGCTTTCCACGCATTCGCGGAGTGAGCCGAATGCAACCTCCACCCCAAGCATGCCGGGTGCGTAGTATGCCCACTTCGCGGCATTGGTCATGACGCGGCCCTGCAAGCCCCTGACGCGTGGCGAGTGATAGGTGCAAACATCGACCGGCACCTCGATGCCGCAAGCCTCGAGCTCCGCGATCCAGCCCTTCGCCCGCGCAAGCTCACGAACCACCCGGCTCGTCGAGACAAGGAACGGCAACCCGGACCTGACCTTTCGTCCGTCGAGAAGGCGCACAAGATCCGCGAACTCGGAGAGCGCGAAATGTGGCGTACCGAGCGCCACCGCATCGAGCGGACCATCCCGCGCCGTCGAGAGGTCGCGATGGGCGCGGGCGAGATCGTCCACCGTCACGACATGGGTTTGCGTCCCGCGAAACACCGATGCCAGTTCTGGTGCTTCCGGCGTCACGCCGGTGCCATGCCAGAGCTCGACTCCCCCGGATGAGGCTGCCGCCGAACTGATCGCCTTCAGCGCGTGTTTCGGGGCATCGGGAAACAGCCCTGAGATGACTGGCACGCGCCGCCCGGCGAGCCGCCCCGTATGGTGCCCGATCAGATGCGCGAAGACGTCTTCCCGCCGCCATTCCTCTGGCAGGCCGGTTGCATCGATGTGGAGCGTTGCGCCACGCTCTTCTGTGCGGTGCAGTCCTGCATCGGGCGCAAGTCCCGTAAGCGCGCAGGCAACATCCAGATAGTCGCCGTACTTGTTGGTCCGCGCACCGACCACTGAATTATAGTAGGAGACGGCGTTGGATTCTCCCACTGCAATATGGTCACCGAATTTCGGGCCGCCTGCATGCTGGTAGGGCGCACAGGTCCATGTCGGCCGGGTGCCAAGCTTTTCATAAAGCCGCATCAGCTCGGTTGCACCCTGCACCGTCTCCGGGTCCTCGCGCTCGGGCCTCAGCGTGGGATCCGCCAAGCTCACAACGCCATTGTTGGTCCATGTTTCGACAGCAAGCGTGGCGCCGTTCTCGATCAGAAAGCGCACGAAGTCCACGTGCGCCTGGCCGGTGTAGAAGCAGGCGTCGAGATGCGCGAAGGAAATCGGGATCAGCCGCTCCGCCTCCATGATGGTTGCTGCCTTGACGACGAGCCGCATTGCCAGCTGCATCGCCTTGCCGGCGTCTCCGGCGAGCATGGCGCGGGAGTGATCGGAGAGTTCCAGCATTCTATGGTTTCACCTGTTCGTGTGCCAGCCGGTTGAGTGCCTGATAGTCGGTCTTGCCGGAGCCCAGCAGCGGAATTTCCGGCAGAACGACGACGCTCCGCGGAATCATGAGCGCAGGTGTGGCCAAAGCCTTGAGCGAATCAGCCGCCTTGCGTGCGTCGATCGTATCGCCGGTGGTGAACATCACCAGCTGCTCGCCCTTGCGGGCATCCGGGATGGCCACAACGGCATGCTGTGCATCGGGCAGTGCTTCCGCCAGTTTCGTTTCCACCAGCCCCAGCGAAACCATCTCGCCTGCGATCTTCGCGAAGCGCTTCGCCCGGCCCAGAATGGTGATGAAACCATCATCGTCGATCTTGACGATGTCGCCCGTGTCGTACCAGCCATCGGGTGGCACTTCGATCACGCCCGGATTGTCGGCGCGAAGATAGCCCAGCATGATGTTGGGCCCCTTCACGTGCAG
>CAIYXE010000578.1 GCA_903930095.1 uncultured Hyphomicrobiales bacterium | reverse complement strand
GATCGGCCAGATCCAGGGCGACTTCAAGCTCGAGGACGTGGTGAAGAACGACTACATCGACGCCGCAAACAACTTCGACAAGGCGAAGGTGAAGGCTGATGCCGACGGCTTCAAGCTGTCGGACGCCTATGCGGCGGTGAACGTCGAAGAGATCGCCAAGCGCCTCTGAGGCAATGCAGGGCGGCGGTGCACCGCCGCCCTGTTTTCATCTTGACGGGGCACCACATGTTCGCGTTCGATCACGTCGGCATCACCACGACCATTGTCCAACCCGACGAGAACTGGGTTGAGCAGAGCCGCGTGTGGGTGACTAACCCGAAGACCCACCCTGAGCACATCGAATTCCTGCGCTACGAACCGGACAGCCCGGTGCCGGAATTGATCAAGGCCAACCCGCACATCGCCTTCCGCGTTGCGACCCTTGAAGAGCACCTGAGACAGCCCGGAGTGGAAATCATCATCCCGCCCTTCGAGGTGGGAGGTTTCCTGCGCGTCGTTTTCGTCCGGAAGCACAACACGATCTTCGAATACATGCAGTATCTGAAAGAAGGGTGGTTCGGCCAATGAGCTACCGCGCAATCTATACCTACGCCTGGGACCTGGCCGAGGCGGGTGTGAACGAGGCCGTCTCGGGGTTCAAGACTCTTGGGCTGGACACGGTGACATACGCCGCGAGCTATCACGCGGGAAAATTCCTGCGCCCGCATGGCAAGGCAGGAAAGGTCTATTTCCCCGAGGACGGCACGGTCTATTTCAAGCCGGACATGAGCCGCTATGGCGCAATAAAGCCGGTGCCGAACAGGGAGTTCGGACAAGGCGAGGTTCTCCGCGCGCTGTGCGATGGTCCGATGAAGATCAATGCATGGTTGGTGCTGCTGCACAACACGCTGCTCGGCACGCAACATCCGGAAGCGACAACGTCCAATGCCTTTGGCGACCGCTACATCTACAGCCTGTGCCCGTCGCACCCTGAGGCACGCGCCTATGCGGTGGGGCTGGTGCGGGACGTCACCCAGTCCTATCCGGTCACCGGCGTGTCGGTCGAGTCGCCGGGCTTTGCACCCTATGCACATGGCTTTCACCATGAATTCGCGCTGAACCAGCCCAATCGCTGGCTCGACCAGCAACTGGGCCTGTGCTTCTGCGGCCACTGCATCGCCGGCGCGGCGAAAGCCGGGATTGACGCCAAGGCGCTGAAGGCACGCGTGGCCAAAGACATTTCAGATTATCTGGCAAGCGACATCGACTTCCCGGCGGACATGGCGGAGGCCTTCTGGCTGGCGGATACGCGCACGGACGGTGAACTTGGCGCCTTCCTCTCATGGCGCTGTGACGTCGTCACGTCCCTGGTGGCCGAAATCCGCAACGAGGCACGAAAGGATGCGTCGGTCGCCATCATCCCCTCCGTGGCGCGTCCCACGGGCGGGTCATGGTACGAGGGCAGCGACCTGGCGGCGCTGGCGAATGCAGCGGGCATCATCGAGGCCTGCTTCTATGAGCCCTCGCCCGCGCGGATCAGGGCAGACCTTTTCGACATCAAGCGCAGGCTCCGCGGCAAAGGCGAGCTGCGCGGCATCGTCAGGCCCGCCTGGCCCGACCTCGGCAACAAGGCGGACCTGATGGCTGCGGCGTCGGCACTCGCTGCGGGCGGTGTGGCGGGGTTGGCCTTCTACAATTGGGGCCATCTGCGAAAGGGGAATGTCGGCTGGATCGCCGATGCGCTCAATGCCTTTGGAGGAAAGCCATGATGTTCAGCGGCAAGGTCGTGGCCATCACCGGTGCCGCGGGGGGCATCGGCCAGGCGCTGTGCAGGCGCTTCGCAGCCGAAGGCGCGGCGATTGCCGCCCTCGACAAGAGCGAGGCGCTGAATGCATTCATGGCAGAAGACTGGGCGAAGGGCGTGAAGACGGCACATGCCATCCTCGACGTTGGCGACAGCGCGGGCGTGGAAGAGGCCTTTGCAAAGCTCACGCAGTCACTGGGCCCCGTGTCGGTACTGGTCAACAATGCCGGCTTTTCCTCGCACCCCACCTTCGTACGCACGAATCCCGACAGCTGGCAGCATGAGGTGAATGGAAACCTCAACAGTGCCTATTACTGCGCCCATGCCGTGCTCGAGGGCATGAAGGCCAGCAGCGGCGGCGCGATCGTGGCCATAGGCTCCGTCAACGGTCTCGGCGCTTTGGGAGACCCGGCCTACAGCGCTGCCAAGGCGGGCATGATCTCGCTCACCAAGTCGATTGCCGTCGAATATGGGCGCTTCAATATCCGCTCCAATATCGTACTGCCCGGCACGGTGCGCACCCCGCTGTGGAAGATCCGCGCCGCGAAAGACCCAAGCGTTCTGGAAACATTGCGCAAGTGGTATCCGCTCGGGCGGATCGTGGACCCTGAAGACGTGTCGAATGCCGTTGTCTTCCTCGCTTCAGATGCCGCGGCAGCGATCACCGGCGCAGCGCTTCCCGTCGATTGCGGTCTCTCGGCCGGCAACATCGTGATGGCGCGTGAACTCACGCTGGAGAACTTCTGATGGACAGACTGCGCATCGGCGTGATCGGGCTCGGATGGTTCGGTGAGATTCACTGCGAAACGATCATGGGCGTACCCAACATGGAGCTTGCCGCTCTCTGCACCAGGCGGGCGGACCGGCTGGCAGAACAAGCCACGAAATTCGGGGTGAAGAAGACCTATACCGATTATCGCGATCTATTGGCCGACAAGGATATCGACGCCGTCTCGATCGTCACCATGTGGGACCAGCACACTGAACCGGCGGTGGCGGCACTCCAGGCCGGAAAGCACGTCTTTCTCGAAAAGCCAATTGCCTCGACCCTGGAAGACTGCAACAAGATCATGGCGGCGGCGAAGACATCACGCGGCATCCTGCAGATCGGGCACATCTGCCGCTTCAATCCGCGCTACCGCATGGCCAAGCAGGCCATCGATGAGGGGCGCATCGGCAAGATCGTATCGATGCAGTCCCGCCGCAACATTCCGGCCGCATGGACGCCCACGATCCTGGAAAAAATCGGCCCCATTGTCGGCGACGCCATCCACGATACCGACCTCATGCTCTGGTTCACCGGCGACCGCGTGGTGAGCGCTTATGCCCAGACCGTGAGCGTGCGGAACCTCACATATCCAGACATCGGCCAGACCATGTACCGCTTCCGCGGAGGAGCCACAGCCACGCTCGAGACCGTCTGGTGCATGCCGGAGAAAACGCCCTTCGACATCGACGAGCGCATGTCGATCATCGGCACGGAAGGCATCATCCACATCCAGGATACCTTCCCCAACCTTGGCGTTGTCGACGGCAATCGCCTGCACAGTCCCGATACCACCTACTGGCCGATGTTCGATGGCGTGCGCGGCGGCGCGCTGAGGGCG
>CAIYXE010000577.1 GCA_903930095.1 uncultured Hyphomicrobiales bacterium | reverse complement strand
TCTTGAAGGGCAGTATCTACGACGTCGCAGTGGACGTGCGGACGGCCTCGCCGAGTTTTGGCATGTGGGTCTCCTGCGTGCTGTCGGCGGACGCCTTCAATCAGCTTTACATTCCGACAGGTTTTGCCCACGGCTTCTTGACACTCGAGCCTGGCGTCGAAGTATTCTACAAGGTTTCAGCACCCTACGCACCGAGTTTCGAGCGTGGGATCATCTGGGATGATAAAGACATCGCAATTGAGTGGCCCCTCTTACCCGGCGAGCAGCCAGTGCTCTCGGAGAAAGATCGCACAGCAATGTCGCTTGCTTCCTTCGCCGCGTCCGGTGAGATCTGAGCTAGGTATATCAAAATGAAAATCATGGTAACGGGTGGCGCGGGGTTCATCGGCTCAGCATTGTGCAGACATCTGATCAACGATCTCGGTCATCACGTCGTCAACGTGGACAAGATGACCTACGCGGCGACCGAGGGATCCACAGCAATGTTGCGGGAAAACCCCTCATATCGCTTCCACCGGCTTGATATCTGTGACCGCGATGCCATGCAGCGGTTGATGGCCGCTGAGGATATCGATGGCGTGATTCACCTGGCAGCTGAGAGCCATGTTGACCGTTCCATCGACGGACCGGGGGCCTTCGTCGAGACCAACGTGATTGGTACTTTCTCGCTGCTGCAGGCGGGACGTTCCTACCACGATGGACTGCCCACAGGCCGGAAGGAGAAGTTCCGCTTCCATCACGTGTCGACCGACGAGGTGTTTGGTGAATTGCCACTTGATGGTGGTCTCTTTACCGAGGACACCGCCTATGCACCCTCCTCCCCATACTCCGCTTCCAAGGCAGCCTCGGACCATCTCGTCATGGCGTGGCACAAGACTTACGGACTGCCGGTCGTTCTTTCGAATTGTTCGAACAATTACGGGCCGTATCAGTTTCCAGAGAAGCTCATCCCTCTTATGATCATCAATGGCCTCGAAGGAAAGCGGCTACCAGTTTATGGCAAGGGTGCCAACGTGCGCGACTGGCTGCACGTGGAGGATCATGCCCGCGCCCTGGCGATGGTATTCACGCGCGGCACACTCGGGCAATCCTATAACATTGGGGGGCACAATGAACGCACCAATCTCGCTGTCGTTGAGGCGATCGTGGACCTTCTGGATGAGGAGGTACCCTTAAGGAGTGGTTCTCGTCGCAGTCTTATCAACTTCGTGGGTGACAGACCCGGTCATGACCTCCGCTATGCCATCGACGCGAGCAAGATCGAAGATGAATTGGGCTGGAGAGCGAAGTACAATTTTGAGACCGGTCTAAGGGACACAATCGCTTGGTACGTGAGCAATCAGGACTGGTGGCAGCCTCTTAGGGCGGCCCGCTATGCCGGCGAGCGCCTGGGCAAGGCGTCCTCCTGATGCGGATACTAGTGACTGGCCGGACCGGACAGCTCGCCGCTTCTCTGGCTGAGAGTGCGCCGGAGCGTACCGACGTGGAGCTGATCTTTCTCGGACGGCCTGAGTTCGATATGGAGAGGACAACATCGATTGGAGAGCAAATCGAGGCGCGGAGACCGGATATCGTCATCAACGCCGCAGCCTACACCGCCGTGGACAAGGCGGAAACCGAGCCGGAGCTTGCCTCTGCAATCAACCGGGATGGCGCTGCCGCGGTAGCTCGTGCGGCGAAACGGCTGGGTGTTCCATTTGTTCACATATCGACAGACTACGTCTTCGACGGCCGCAAGGCACAGCCGTACGTCGAACTGGATGAGACAGCTCCCCTCAATGTTTATGGTCGCTCGAAACTTGAAGGCGAGAGAGCTGTTCTCGAGCAGCACCCGGAGGCACTCATCCTCCGCACGTCGTGGGTGTTCAGCCCCTTCGGTAGCAACTTCCTGAAAACGATGCTCAAAGTTG
>CAIYXE010000576.1 GCA_903930095.1 uncultured Hyphomicrobiales bacterium | reverse complement strand
GCTGCCGCTGCCGCCATCTCAGGCGAGAGCAGGTGCGTGCGGCCCTTGTAGCCCTGGCGGCCTTCGAAGTTGCGGTTGGAG
Source organism: uncultured Hyphomicrobiales bacterium (assembly GCA_903930095.1). GTDB lineage: Bacteria > Pseudomonadota > Alphaproteobacteria > Rhizobiales > Aestuariivirgaceae > Aestuariivirga. The sequence continues at coordinate 7,141 of CAIYXE010000576.1, read as the reverse complement.
GTGGACGCACAGCGCTGACCGGGCTTCAGCTGGTCCGGATTCATGCCGAGGCACATGGAGCAGCCGGGTTCGCGCCATTCGAAGCCCGCGGCCTTGAAGATCTTGTCGAGGCCCTCGGCCTCCGCCTGCTGCTTCACGAGGCCGGAACCGGGAACGATCATCGCATAGGCGAGGCGGCCCGACACCTTCTTGCCCTCGACGACCCGGGCCACGTTGCGCAGGTCCTCGATGCGGCCATTGGTGCAGGAGCCGATCCACACCACGTCGAGTTCGACATCCGTCATCTTCGTGCCGGGCTTGAGGCCCATGTATTCAAGTGCGCGCCACTTGGACTGGCGCTTGCCTTCATCAGCGATATCGTCCGGGTTCGGAACGGCGCCTGCAATCGACACCACGTCCTCCGGGCTCGTGCCCCAGGAGACGATGGGTGGAAGGCTTGCGGCGTCGAGCGTCACCACGCGGTCGAAATGGGCGCCTTCGTCGGTGTGGAGCGTTTCCCAGTAGCGGAGCGCCTTGTCCCATGCCTCGCCCTGGGGCGCCATGGGGCGGCCCTTCAGATAGGCGTAGGCCTTCTCGTCCGGGGCGATCATGCCGGCGCGGGCGCCGCCCTCGATCGTCATGTTGCAGACCGTCATGCGGCCTTCCATGGACAGGCCGCGGATCGCCTCTCCGGCGAATTCGATGACGGAGCCGGTGCCGCCCGCCGTGCCGATCTCGCCGATGACGGCGAGGATGATGTCCTTGGCGGTCGAATGCTTCGGCAGCTTGCCGTCGATCTGGACGAGCATGTTCTTGGCCTTCTTCTGGATCAGCGTCTGGGTGGCGAGCACATGCTCGACCTCGGACGTGCCGATGCCATGGGCCAGGGCGCCGAAAGCACCGTGGGTGGAGGTGTGGCTGTCGCCGCAGACGATGGTTGTGCCCGGCAGCGTGAAGCCCTGCTCAGGCCCCACCACGTGGACGATGCCCTGGCGCTTGTCGAGTTCGTTGAAATATTTCACGCCGAATTCGGCGGCGTTCTTGGCCAGCGTCTCGACCTGGATGCGGCTTTCGTCCTCGGCGATGCCCTTGGAACGGTCCGTCGTCGGCACGTTGTGGTCGACCACGGCCAGCGTCTTTTCCGGATGGCGCACCTTGCGGCCGGTCATGCGCAGGCCCTCGAAGGCCTGCGGGCTCGTCACTTCGTGAACGAGGTGACGGTCGATATAGAGAAGGCAGGTGCCATCCTCGGCCTCATGGGCCAAATGGTCGTCCCAGATCTTGTCATAGAGCGTGCGCGGCTTGGCCATCGGTCTTGGTCTTTCGGAACACAGGGATTTTGGCGCGTATTTAGCGACTTCGGGCCTCAAGTCAAACCCCGGGCGGGCGGGGGATCCGCCGCCTCAGCCCGGCGTGATCCGGAAGTCCGCTCCCTCGGGCAAGGTCTGGCCGCCGTCCACGATGATGGTGGTGCCGGTGATGTAGGAGGCATCCTCAGACGCCAGGAACAGCGCGCAGTTGGCGATGTCGCGGGGGGTTCCCAGGCGGCCGAGCGGTACGGCGGCTTCCATGGATTTGATGAAGGCCTCCGAGCGGTGCATCTGCATGCCGGAGGTGAGGATGTTGCCCGGCTCGATGCCGTTCACCGTGATGCCGTAGCCCGAGAACTCCAGTGCCGCCGCCTTGATGAAGCCGTTGATGCCCGCCTTGCTGGCCGAATAGTGGCCGTGGCCGGGGCTCGTCACCCGGGGGCCGGTGATCGAGGAGGTAAAGACCATGCGGCCGGAGCGCTGCGCCTTCATGTGGGGGAGTGCTGCGCGGGCGGCGAGGAAGGTGCCCTTCAGGTTCACCGCCAGCACCTTGTCCCATTCCTCGGGGCTGATGTTCTCGATCAGCGTCCAGGGATAGATGCCGGCGTTCTGGACGAGGATATCGAGGCTGCCGAAACCGTCGAGGGCTGTCTGCACCGCGCGCTGCGCGTGATCCATGCGGGAGATGTCTGTTTCGACGAACAGGCCCTTGAGGCGCGCTGCTGTCTCCTCTCCAGCCGCGACCTCGGTGTCAGCGATGACGACCCTCGCTCCTTCTTCCACGAAGCGCTGGGCGATGCCCTCGCCGATGCCGCGCGCTGCACCAATCACCAGCGCCACCTTGCCGTCCAATCGTCCCGTCATGCAAACCTCTGGCGAATTTGTAGCTTGAGCGTGTCGAGCAGCACCGCGGCGAGCACGAGAAGCCCGAGGATCACCTGCGTGTAATGCGCGGGCAAGCCCATCAGGTTGATGGCCGTGTGGATGGAAGAGAGCAGCAGCACGCCCGCATAGACGCCGGGCAGCTTGCCCACACCACCTTTCAGCGACACACCGCCGATGACGACTGCCGCGAAGGCGTTGAACAGCATGCCGGTGCCCAGATTGGCGGTGGCCCCGCTGGTGCGAATGGCGAGCAGCCAGCCAGCCAGGCCTGCCACGGCCCCGGCGATGATGAAGGCGATGAACATCAGCCGGTCCACCTTGATGCCGGCGCGGAAAGCCGCCACCGCATTGCCGCCGATCAGCGTGATGTGGCGGCCGAAAGGCGTGCGGCCCATGATGAATGAGAAGCCCACGAAGCAGAGCACAGCGATCCAGGCAATGAGCGGCACGTAGAGCAGTTGCTGGATGCCGATGACGCGGAGCGAGGGCGCAAGGTCCTGCGCGGAACGCCCGCCGGAGATGGCCACCACCAGGCCTCGCACCCAGATATAGGAGGCGAGCGTGACGATGAAGGCGTTCATCTTGAGCTTGATCGTGAAGAGGCCGTTCAGGAAGCCGATCAGCCCGCCGACGGCAAGCGCGATCAGCAGCGAGACGGGTAGCACCAGCCATTCGGGCGTGAACGTGAGGCCCATGCCGATGCCCCGCGAGCAGAACAATATGCCTGTGATCATGGCGGCCAGGGCCGCGGTTGATTCGACCGAGAGGTCCATGTGGCCGGCGATGATGACGATGGCGAGGCCGATCGCCATCACGCCGACGAAGGTCGACTGCTCCACGATATTGGCGAAGATGCCGATCTGAAAGAAGTTCGGCACGAAGAGCGAGAAGGCGATCAGTACCACCGCCAGCATGAACCAGACGAGGTGGTCGAGCACGAATTCGGCAATGGCCCGCTGGCGGGGTGATTTCATGTGTATTCCGTCTCAGAAGGGCCGTCATCCCGGCAAAGGCCGGGATGACGATGTTGCGTTACTGCACCGGCGTGATCTTGTCGGCGGGCGCCTTCAGGTTGCCCCAGAAGCGCGGCTCGTCGACGTTCTCCTTGGTGATGGCAGCGCCGGGGATCTTGATGTTGGGTCCCCACTTCTCGATCGTCATCACGGAGTCGAGGCCCAGAACGCTGTAGTTTCCGGGCTTGATCTCCTGCTTGTTCACCACCTTGTCGGCAAACATGGCAAGCGCTGCTGCCTGGGCGTAGAGCGGCTGCTCCACCTCCACGTTGAGCCAGCCCTTGCGGATGAGGTCGAGGCCAACGGGTGCGCCGTTGGACGAGATCATCATCACGTCGCCCGGCTTCTTGCCCTTGGCCTCAAGCGCCGCCACGGCAGCGACAGAAAGATGGGCCGCGTGCAGGAAGATCAAGTCGATGTCCGGGTTCGCCACCATCTGGTCGGAGACGATGGTGCCGGCGTTGGAGGCTTCCCACTGCATGGCGGGCAGGGTGATGATCTGCGCGTCGGGGAACTCCTTCATCTTGTCCTCGAAGCCCTTCTGGATGTCGAGGGTATAGGGGTCGGCCGGGTCGCCCAACACCTGCAGGATCTTGCCCTTCACCGCGCCGTTCTTTTCCTTCATCAGGCGCTGGATCTCGCCCGCCGCCACCTGGCCGATCTCGATTGTTCCCGCGACCGAGGTGAGGTCGGAGGGGGTCGAGGTGATCTGGCGGTCGAAGATCATGACGGGAATGCCCGCCGCGCGCGACTTCTCGATCGACGGGGCGAGCGCGTTGAAGTCCACCGCGGCGAGGATAATGGCCGCGGGCTTCTGCAGGATGGTGTCGTTCATCTGGCTCTGCTGCAGGTCGGTCTTGTTGTCGGCGTTCAGTGTCACGACCTCGTAGCCGACATCGCCCAGGAACTTGGTGAGGGCCGAGACCGATTCTGTCTGGAACTCGTCCAGCAGGGTGGGGACCATGTAGAAGATCTTGCCCTTCGACTCGGCGAAGGCAGGGCTGACGATGCCCATCGCCGCGATGGCGATGGAGGCTGTCAGAAGTCGGCGCAGGCGGTTCATGTGGGGTTTCCTCTGTTGGTGACGTTTCAGGCAGTGGGGCCGTTCGGCCTCTCTTCTTGTTGGGCTTGGCCGATGAAGGCCTCGCCGGTGATCATGCCCACCACGGCGTCGGGGCTGGTCTCCCTGGTCGCCACATCGCCGGCGACACGGCCCTGGCGGATGACGACGATACGGTCCGCCACCTGGAAGGCCTGCGGCATGATGTGGGTGATGACGATGACGCCAATGCCCTGAGCCGCGATGCGTTTGATGAGGTCAAGGCCGCGTCTGGTCTGCTCCACGCCCAGCGCCGCGAAGGGCTCATCCAGCAGCACCAGCTTGCCGCCCCAATGGGCAAAACGGTTGAGTTCGATTGCCTGGCGCTGGCCGCCGGAGAGATGCTCCACATTGGTGCGGAGGCTGGGAATGCGCGTTCCGGCATTGCGGAGTGCTTCCGCCACCACCTGCTCCATCTCCTTTTCCTGGAGCACGGGGATCAGCCCCATCCACTTCTTCACGATCTCGCGGCCCATGAAGAAATTGCCGACCACGTCCACATTGGTGCAGAGGGAAAGGTCCTGGTAAACGGTTTCGATACCGCGGGCCTTGGCCTCAGCCGGGGTGGCGAAGAAATGTTCCGCCCCGTCGAACACCATGCGGCCGCCGGTGGCCTTGAGCCCCCCTGAGATGATCTTGACGAGGGTGGACTTGCCCGCACCATTGTCGCCTAAGAGCGCCACCACCTCGCCCCGGCCCACCTTGAAGCTCACGCCCTTCAGCGCCTCGATGGCACCGAAGTTCATGCGGATATCCTCCAGCTCCAGAAGTGTGCTGCCGGTCATGCCAAGTGGCTCCTAACGGACCCGATCATGCGGGTAAATTCGCGGATGGCAATGGCAATTTTCGCAATGGTGTCAGGCAAGGGCGTGAGCGATCCGCTGCCCCACGATCTCCGCCTCGCCAGGTTTCAGGCACATGGGGTTGACAATGATGACACCACGGTCCCGGCCTGCGGGGTCAACCGCGATCGCGGGATCGCCATATTGCAGTACCCTGCATAGAGCGGCGGGGGTGATCCTCGCGGGGTCGGGTGTGATCTCCACGCTGGGCACCTGGGCCTTATCCTCCCGCCCCGTCACCCATACCTGATGGCCATTCAGGGCGGCGGCAATGATCTCGCAATCCGCAAGCCAGCGTGCATGGCGGGCGGCATCGCCCTCGGCAATGAACATGTGGAGTGCGGTGAGAAGTCCGACGATCTCCTCCTTTCCCGCCTTGCAACTGCGCCCGATGCCATGCTGGGGCGCGCCCTTGAGCCTTGTCTTGTCGATCAGGGAGGGCGGCGGCTCCCACATGTCCCAGAAGACATCGAGGTCGAGGTGCTGGAGGGCGGCGGCCATCACCAGGTCACGCCTGCCGGCGAGGATGCCGCTCGCCTGCGGCCCGCCCAGCGCCTTGCCGCCCGAGAAGACGACGAGGTCGGCTCCCTCTGAAATGAAACGCCGGAGGTTGGCCTGCGGCGGCAATTGGGCCGCGGCATCGACGATGACGGGAACCCCGCGCGCGTGGGCAACTGCCGTTACTTCCGCAAGCGGCGGGCGCGACTGGGAATCGGCCACATAGAACACCGCCGCTGTGCGCTCAGTCATGGCGTCGTCGATCTCCCAGGCTTCGGCATCGCGGACACCCGCGCCGGCATAGCGATCCGGCAGGCCCACCTCGATGATCTTCATGCCGGCAGCACGGATGGCGTGGTCGTAGAAATTGCGCTGGCTGCGGACCATCACGCATTCATTCTTCATGCCCTGCGAATCCGGAAGCCTTGCCATGCGGCCAGGGTCGAGCCCCGTCATGCAGGCCGCCGCACCAATCAGCAGGCAGGCGGATGCGCCGGAGGCCACATAGCCTGCCTCCGCCCCGGTCGCCCCGGCGATGATGCGGGAGGCGGCTGCCTGAAGTTCCGCAATATCCACGCAGGACTGTGAGGCTTCCGCCATGGCGGAGGCCACCTCGGCGCGCATGATGCCGCCTGAAAGCCTGGTCGCAGGGCCCTTGGCGTTGATCAGCGTGCGCACACCCAGGCCTGCATAAACCATCACGGTGGAACCCTCCCCCCAATCCGATGGGCAAAGATTATCGTAGTTCCTGACATGACTGCCAAGACGCAATCGCCGCTCACGGTATATTACGACGGGGCCTGCCCGGTCTGCAGCCGTGAGATCGGCTTCTACCGCGGGCGAACCGGGGCGGACGTTACCTATTGCGATGTCGCAACGGAAGCCTGCCCGGCGCCTGACCTGAAGCGGGAAGATGCCCTGCGGCGCTTCCATGTGCGGCTGGCCGACGGGGCGCTGGTTTCCGGCGCCGCCGCGTTCCTGGCATTGTGGCGGCAAACGCCGGGCTTCGGCCTTGCCGGACGGCTGCTCTCGGCCCGCCCCGTGGTTGCCGTGCTCGACCTTGCCTATGATGGATTTCTCAAGCTCCGCCGCCTATGGCGCTGACAGCCAGTCGGCGATGTGTGGGAATTCCGGCCTGAAATAGGCTGTCATCCGCCCGGCATCAGGCCCCTCCGCACCCTCGGTCCAGGGCGCCACGCCATGCAGAATGTGCCGGTGCAGCAGCAGCGCTTCCCCCGGCGCGGAGGGCAGCTCGATCCGGCGGCACGCGGCGAAGGCGGCGCGCCGCGCCTCCTGGTAGGTGGCAGTGATGTCGACCATGGGCCAGTGCTCCGGCGCATGGCCCGCAAAGGCGCGCGAGAACGCCGCGCGCATGATGAGGTGCGAACCTTCCCACACACAGAGCGGCGCGGCATGGGGCGATTGCTCCGTCAGCGCCAGCCCCAGCACATAGGCATGCGGCTCCCTCAGATGGCGCCGCTTTTCCGGCCCTTCCGCCAGAAGCCCGTCCACATG
>CAIYXE010000575.1 GCA_903930095.1 uncultured Hyphomicrobiales bacterium | reverse complement strand
GCAGCACTCCACCGCAGGATCGGCACGCAGGGCCGCACGATCGGGGTCATCGCGTCTGGCGGCAATTGTGATGCGGACATGTTTGCGCGGGTCCTCAGGCAGGAAATCTGAGGCTCATGACGCCTTGGCGAGGTCATCGGCCAGCGGCACGTCCATCTGCTCGCCCGGCTTGTGGCGGATGATGACGATGCGGCGCTTCTGCGGAGAGTCAGGCTCGCCTGCGTGGGCAGGCTCCGGCGGCAGGTCTGGCAGGAGGGCGAGATCCGGCACGGCGGCGATCCGGGCGTGCGGGGCGGGCTCGAAAATCTCCTCGTCGTTGCGGTAATACTTCATGTGGCGGGGCGCCAGTTCCGGCTCTGCAACCGGGGCGCGGGGGCTGGCAGGCCCCTGGTCGAGCGCCGCGGCGAGCCTGGTCATGATCGCGTCATGGTTCGAGGAGAGCGCGGTTTCCAGCCGCTTCATGCTGGCGGCAAGGCTCTGGGTCTCCGCCGTCCGCACACGTGCTGCATACTGGTCCAGGAACCAGCGGCCGCGCGCGGTTTCCATCACGGCCTCCCGGATCGTGTCGAAATCCTCAGGCTCCATGTGTTTCGGCGGCATCGGTACTCCACTCACAACAGACGGCAACAGGCCGGACCCCTGCAGCGGTCGCAGGGCACATCTCCACCGTATAATCATGGCGAGTGGTGAATCTTTGGTTTAGACGCGGCAGAAAGATCTGCATGCCATCATGTCATCCCGCAACTTCAGCCTGAGGCTTTCGCTATTCAATGCCGTGCTGTTCCTTGGCACCGGCATCCAGCTGCCTTTTCTGCCGCTGTGGCTGAAGGAGAGGGGGCTGCCCGATTCCGAGGTGGCGCTGGTCGTGGCGATGATGATGGCGGTGCGCATCATCGCCATTCCGCTCGGCACATTGTCGGCCGACCTGACCCGCCGGCGGCGCGCGGTGATCATCGCCTGCGCTGTCGGGTCCTTCCTCGCCTATGGGCTGCTGCATGTGGTGAGCGGCTTCTGGCCGATCCTGATCGCCGCCATGCTGGCCGCAGCGCTGCTTGCCCCCGTGGTGCCGCTGAGCGAGGTGATGGCGGTGGAGGGAAGTGCCCGCTATGGGCTGGACTATGGCCGCATCCGGCTGTGGGCCTCGCTCAGCTTCCTGGCGGGAAGCGTGTTGGGCGGCGCACTGCTCGAGATCATTCCCGTGGGGTCGGTGATCCTGCTGATCGCGGGTGCGCAGGGCTTAGGCGCGCTCTTTGCCCTGTTGCTGCCGCATGATCAGGCAGTGCGCCCGGTGAAGCACGAGCCCATGCGGTTCGGCGCGGCCCTGATGGTGATGAGTTCGCTGCCTTTCGTGCTGTTCCTGCTGGCGGCCGGGCTGGGGCAGGCGAGCCATGGCTTTCTCTATGCATTCGGCTCGGTGCATTACGTCGATCTGGGGCTTTCGACCTTCACCATCGGCAAGCTGTGGGCGCTGGGCGTGCTGACGGAGGTGCTGATGTTCGCCTTCTCCAACCGCTTCCACCGTGCGCTGGGCTCTGTCGGCCTGATCGTGCTGGGAACGGGGCTGGCCACGCTGCGCTGGACCGTCACCGGGCTTGAGCCGCCGCTTGCCATCCTGTTCGCGGCGCAGGCGCTGCATGCGGCTTCCTTCGGCTTTACCCATCTGGGCACCATGCATTTCATCCGGGAGCGTGTCCCTGAGAACATGCGCAACACCGCACAGGGCGTTTATTCGATGCTGGCGAGCGGGGTGCTGCTCTCCTCCACCATGTGGGCGTCGGGATGGCTCTATGGGGCGCTTGCTGGTGGCGCCTATTTCGTGATGGCGGGTTATGCGGCGCTGGCCTTCGTCCTGGCGCTGATGCTGAGGGCAGTCAGCCCCAGAGCGTAGCAGGCGGCGGGTGCATGGTGCTGCCGTCGAACCGGATTCCGGGCGCGCGGTCCGTCTTCAGCAGCAGTGGCCCGTCGAGGTCGATCACTTCGGCGAAGGGCGTGAGCAGGAAGGCGGGCGCCATGGCGAGAGAGGTCGCCAGCATGCAGCCGACCATGATGACGAGGCCCCTCTCGCGCGCTGCATGGGCGAGCGCGATGGCGGGTGTCAGCCCGCCCGCCTTGTCCAGCTTGATGTTGATCGCACCATACTTGCCGGCGAGATCGTCCAGCGAGCCGATACCGTGGGCGGATTCATCGGCGCAGACGGTGACGGCGCGGGCGATGTGCCGCAAGGCCTCGTCATTGCCGGCGGGGAGCGGCTGTTCCACGAGTTCCACGCCTTGATCGGCGCAGGCGGCGAGCATCGAGGCCAGGTTCTCCGGCGTCCAGCCCTCATTGGCATCGACGATGAGGCGGCTTGCCGGCGCATTGCGGCGGATGAGCTGCAGGCGCATGGCATCGCCCTCGCGGCCGAGCTTCAGCTTGAGAAGCGGGCGGTGGGACGCCTTCGCCGCCGCCTCAGCCATGGCTTCGGGCGTGTCGAGGCTCAGCGTATAGGCGGTGATGGCGGACTTCGGCTCAGGAAGCCCCGCAAGCTGCCAGACGGGTCTTCCGGCCTTCTTGGCGTCGAGATCCCACAGCGCACAGTCGAGCGCGTTGCGTGCGGCGTGCGGCGCGATGAGCGAAGGAATGTCCTCACGCGTGATGCCTGCCTCGATCTGCCCGCGGGCGTTCTCCAGCGCCGCCATGACCTGCGGCACGGTTTCCGCGTAGCGTGGATAGGGCACGCATTCGCCGCGCCCGGTGTGGTGGCCTTCGGCCAGCGTCACCGTGACGACATGTGCCTCGGTCTTGGCCCCGCGCGAGATGGTGAAGCTGCCGGCAATGGGCCAGCGTTCCTCCGCGATTGTCAGCTGCGGCATGTCAGCGTCCGTAGCGGTGGATCAGCGCGTCGACGAGCGGGCCGACACCGGTGCGTATCGGATCGACACAGGGAAGGCCGTGGGCCTCGCCGGTTTCCTTGAGATAGGCGAGGGCCACCTCGCCGGAGAGATGCTCGGTGTTGATGGCGATGCCGATGCAGGCGATTGCCGGATTGGTGAGGGATCCTTCGATGATGGTGCGCTCGATCACCTGCCGGATCGAGGGCAGGGGATGCTTCACGCCGCGCATGGTGGCGCGTGTTGGCTCATGGCAGACGACGAAGCAATCGGGCTGTGAGCCATGCAGGAGGCCCAGCGTCACCCCCGCGAAGGACGGGTGGAAGAGCGAGCCCTGTCCTTCCACGATGTCCCAGTGATCGGGCGCGTTCTCGGGAGAAATCCATTCGGCCGCGCCTGAGATGAAGTCCGCCACCACCGCATCGAGCGCCACGCCGCGGCCCGAGATGAGCACGCCCGTTTGCCCCGTCGCCCGGAAGTCGGAGGACAGCCCGCGCCGGTGCATCTCGCGGTCGATGGCGAGGGCTGTGTATTTCTTGCCAACCGAGCAATCGGTGCCGACGGTCAACAGGCGCATGCCCTGCCGCTTGGTGCCCTTGCCGGTGGCGAAGCTGAGCTCGGTGAAGCGCACGTCGTGGAGCGTGCGGCCATGCCTTGCCGCGGCCTCGGCGATCTCCGGAATGGAACCGAGCCGCTTGTGCAGGCCGGTGGCGACATCGAGGCCCGCGGCGAGTGCCGCGACGATTTCCTTCACCCAATGTTCCGGCAGCACGCCGCCCGCATTGGCAACGCCGACCACCATGGTTCTGGCGCCCTTTGCCACCGCCTCGGCAATCGAGAGGTCGGGAAGGCCCGTGTCCGCCTTGCAGCCCGGAAGCCGCATCTGCCCCACGCACCACTCTGGCCGCCAGTCGACGACGCCCATGGCGGTCTTGGCGGCGAGCTGGTCTGGCACGTCGCCGAGGAACAGGAGATAGGGTTTGGCAATGTCCATCGAATGCGTTCTCCGCGTGTGCCGTTGTGCAGACGTGACTTAAATCATCATCTGCAAAAGTCGAAACCACTTTTGCGGCAAGACGTGGTGCGTTCCAGAAAGATGCGGACGTCAGGCCTATATCCCGCCGGCCGCAGCCGGCGGGGAGGTGAGTGCGTCAGTTCTTGGCGCCGCGGCCCCCGGTTACGCCGGGCCCGGAGATGTCGAGGGCGCCGGTCTGGCGCTTCACGGCATCGGCGAGGGCGGCCAGCGCATTGATCTGGTCGGCCACCACACGGCGCATGGCGTCGGCGTTGGTGCGGGTTTCCTCCGGCAGTTCGAGCAGCGCGCGCTTCAGTTCGCCGCGCGCGGCGTCGATGTCACGCACCACCTGCTGGGCCGTGAGGCGCATGTCCTGTGCTGTCTGCTGGAAGTCGTTGGCGGTGGACGAGAGCATCTCGTTCATGGCCGCCATCGCGCGCTCGTGCTGATCGCGCAGCACGCGGGCCGCCTGGGCAACCTGGCCCCCGGCACTCTCCTCGAGCCTCTCGATTTCTTCCGAAAGGTTGCGGCTGGCGATCGCTGATTGCTCGGCGATGATGCGGCTGATCTCCTTGGCCTTGTTCTCGGACGCGCCGAGCGAATCCTCGATGAGGTTCAGGTAGCCTGACATCACGCCGTCGATCTCGGTGGCGCGCTTCTCGGCATCGGCCACCAGCGTATCAAGGGACTGTGAGCGGTTGGCGAGGACCTTCGCCATCTCGCTGTCGAACTTTTCTACCGAACGCTCAACGAGCAGCGCCGTGTCATCAAGACGCTCGGAAACGCGCGTCGAGGTGATCTCGAGCTTTCCGGTGAGATCGGCCGCCACGGTCTCGATGCGCTCGTCCATGACGCTCGCGGCGCTTGCCAGCTGCTCGGAGAGGAAGGCGTTTGCCGTCTCGACGTGCTTGGCGAACTTGCGGTTGGCGTCCTCGAGCTTGAGGGTGGTGCTGACCGACACCTGCTCAAGCTCGCGGCTCGCGCGCTCCACGCGGGTGGCGAGCAGGCCCGTATCCTCGTCGAGCCGGCTGGTGATCTGCAGCGTGGTCTGGTTGAGGCCTTCGCTGAAGCTGGACGTCGCCTTGCCGAGATCGGCGAGGATGGCGCCCGCGGCCCCGTCGAGGACCATCGAGAAGCGCTGGCCGGTGCCGTCGAGCTTGCCGATGAGATCGCTCGAGACGCGCTCGAGCATGCTGGTCGACAGGTCGAAGCGCTGGCTCAT
>CAIYXE010000574.1 GCA_903930095.1 uncultured Hyphomicrobiales bacterium | reverse complement strand
GGCGTCAGGACCAGCTTCCGCCCACCCCGCTGCTTGTCAATCGGCACGCAAACGGGACCCCCGATCGGCGTGCAAAAGGGACCCCCCTCTTGTGCACGTGAGCGCGCCCGGGATGGCTGCTGCGGAGCCGTAGGCGCAGCGGCAGCCGTCCCGGGCGCGTTGGCGCCGTCGGTGATGGATCAGGCGCGGTTCTTGAACCGCCAGCTGTCGTTGCCGGTCTCGACGATGTCGCAGTGATGCGTCAGGCGATCCAGCAGCGCGGTGGTCATCTTGGCGTCGCCGAACACGCTCGGCCATTCGCCAAAGGCCAGGTTCGTCGTCACCAGGATCGAGGTCTGCTCGTACAGCCGGCTGACCAGATGGAACAGCAACTGACCGCCGGACTGCGCGAACGGCAGGTAGCCAAGTTCGTCGAGCACGACGAGATCGACGCGGCAGAGCTGATCGGCCAGCCGTCCCTGGCGGCCAGCACGCGCCTCCGCCTCGAGACGGTTCACGAGATCGACCACGGTGTAGAACCGTCCGCGCGCCCCGTCACGGATGCAGGCCCGCGCAATGGCGATGGCCAGATGCGTCTTGCCCGTGCCGGTGCCGCCGACCAGCACCACGTTGCGCTGATGCGCGAGGAAATTGCCGCTCGCCAGGTCGCGCACCAGCGTCTCGTTGATCGGCGTGCCGTCGAACCGGAACTCCTCCACGTCCTTCGCCAGCGGCAGCTTGGCCAGCGTGATCTGGTACTTGATCGACCGCGCCTGCTTCTCGGCAATCTCGGCCGCGACGAAATCGCCGATCACCCGCTGCGGCTCATGCTGGCGCTTCACCGCCGTGCCGACGATCTGGTCGAACGCCGACTTCATCCCATACAACTTCAGCTCGCCCATATTGGCGAGGATCTCCGACCGCTCCATCACGCGCTGCTCCTCAGGCTGTCATAGCGGGCGCAGTCGGCGACAGGCTCGTGCCGCAGCCGCAGCGCCTCCGGCGTCAGGATCGTCACCGCCGGCGGCGGCTCCCGCTGACGGGCCAGGATGTTCAGCACCACATCCGCCGAGTGCACGCCCTCGCGCAGCGCCTCCGCGCAGGCCGCCTCCACCGCCGGCAGGCCGTCGCTCAGCACCGCGGTCAGGATGTCCACCATCTGCCGGTCGCCATCGCCCGCACCGGCCAGCTTGCGCCGCACCCGTTCCAACGCGCTGGGCAGCAGCCATCCCTTGAACGGCGCGCCGTTGCGCAACGCGCCGGGCTTGCGCGCCAGCACCGGCACGTAGTGCCAGGGATCGTAGATCGTCTGGCCACGGCCAAAGGCACGTGGATGCTCGCCGACCACCCGCCCGTCCTGGCGCAGCTCGATCCGCTCGGCATAGGCGCGCACCTCGACCGGCCGCCCCACCGCGCTCGCCGACACCGAGTATTTGTTGCCGTCGAACCGCACCAGGCAGGTCTTGGAGACTGCCGCGGGCACCGCATGGAAACCGTCGAACCGGCCCGTGTAGCGCACCAGGACCGGCCGCTCCGCCTCGAACACCTCCCACACCGTCTGATCGCGCAGTTCGGGATGGGCGTGCGCCCGCGCATACGCGACGCAGCGGTCGAGCAGCAGCGCGTTCAGCTCCTCAAAATTCGCCACCCGCAGCCGCGGCGAGAAGAACCTCTCGCGCACCAGCCCGACCTGGTTCTCGACCTGGCCTTTCTCCCAGCCCGAGGCCGGCGTGCACGCCACGGGATCAACCAGGTAGTGGCTGCACATCTGCAGGAACCGCCGATTGTAGGTGCGCTCCCGTCCTACCAGGATCGCCTCCACCGCGGTTTTCATGTTGTCGTAAATCCCGCGCGTGCAGGCGCCGCGAAAGAACGCGAAGGCCCTGTCGTGCGCGTCGAACACCATCTCCTGCGTCTCGCGCGGATAGGCTCGCACGAACATCATCCGGCTGTGGCACAGCCGGACATGCGCGACCTTCACAGTCATCACAGCACCGGCCATCACCACAACTTCGTGGCTCCAGTCGAACTGGAATGCCTCCCCCGGCGCAAAGCGTAGCGGCACATAGGCCGCCGCCGACACCGCCGCCTGCGAACGCTGCCAGCCACGCGCATAACGCCGTACCGCGTCGTAGCCACCCGCATAGCCAAGGCCGCGCAGCGCCTCGAACACGCGCATCAGCGTCAGCCGCTCACGGCTCGCCCGACCCGCATTCTCCTCCAGCAGGCGATCGAGCTCGCCACGCCACGCACCAAGCTTGGGTTGCGGCTGCTCGGCACGCTCGTAGCGGAACTCCGTCGCGCCCGACCGCAGGACCTTCCGCACCACCTTCCGCGACACGCCAAGACGCCGGCAGATCTCCTTGATCGGCAGCCTCTCGTTCTCTCGCAGCCGACGGATCTTCCCGATCGTCTCCACCACCAGCATCCCAACCATGACCCCCGGTATCACCGAGAGCCAACGTGAACCCCTTCAGCAGAGGGGTCCCTTTTGGACGCCGATCACCCCTCCAGAGGGGTCCTTCTTCCACGCCGATCCACACTCGCGGCGACGGCCGCCACAGCCGCGCCCTGAAGGCTTTGGCGAAGGTCGAGCTGCTGGTGCTGGACGATTGGGG
>CAIYXE010000573.1 GCA_903930095.1 uncultured Hyphomicrobiales bacterium | reverse complement strand
GCTGCGCGCGGGCGTCACGGAGAACCCGGTGCGCCTCACCCATTCGGTGCGGCACGCCGCAACCCGCGTCACGGCGGGCGGTGCGCCCTGCTATGTCTGGCCCGGTGGCGGCATCACCTACATGGTGGACGTCACCACGCTGCCTGAAAACGCCTTCGGCTACGTGCCCACGCCTGCGCTTGTGGCCCCCATCGAATTCACCATGCCCCGCGCCGAGTATGAAGCACTGGGCGGCCACATGGCCGAGCTGCGCACCCTTGCGGACGTGCTGGGCGGCGGGGCCAAGAAGACCATCAGGAAAACACCATGACATTCGACATCTTCGCCCAGACCCGTGACCGCCTCGGCGAAAGCCCCATGTGGCACCCCGCCGAACAGGCCCTCTACTGGGTCGACTGGTACGGCCCCACCCTGCACCGCAAGGCCTGGGGCGGGGACAAGGTCCAAAGCTGGACCATCCCGGGCGAAACCGTGCTCGGCTCCTTCGTCTTCGCGGCGGGCGGCAAGCTCCTGATCGCCGTCGACTCAGGCCTCAGGCTGTTCGATCCGGCAACCGGCGCCAGCACCCTCTTCGCAGACCCCAACCAGGCCCGTCCCGGTGTGGGCTACAACGACAGCAAGCTCGACCGCTCCGGCAGGCTCTGGGCTGGCACCTTCGACGTTCCGGAAACCGAGCCGCGCGGCATCCTTTATTGCCTGGAGGCAGATGGCGCCTGGAGCGTCGCCGACTCAGGCTTCGCCGTGTGCAACGGCCCCGCCTTCTCGCCTGACGGGCGCACCATGTATTTCAGCGATTCCATAGGCCGCCGCGTGCTGGCTTATGACATATCCCCCGCCACGCGCATTCCGGCCAACCGCCGCGTGTTCGCCAGCTTCGCAGACGGCGTGCCCGACGGCCTCACCGTCGATGCCGGGGGCTGCCTCTGGTGCGCGCTCTATGGCGCGGGCCGCCTCGTCCGCTTCGCGCCCGATGGCGCGGAGGTCAGGGCCTATGACCTTCCCTGCCCCATCGTCACCGCCGCGGCCTTCGGCGGCCCAAACATGACCCATCTCTTCGTCACCACCGGCCACAGCCCCGAAGGCAAACAGGACCCCGGCGGCGCCGTCTTCGTCATGGACACCGGCATCAAGGGGCTGGAAGAGCCGGTATTCAACGTCTGAGCGCCCCTCTTCCCCCTCGCCCCCACGCATGTGGGGGAGAGGGAACTCTTGCAGGTGCGGCGAGACGCCCTCACACAGCCCTCGTCTTTCGCGCCACACAATGCCATTCTCCCCTCAAGAAAAAGACTCCCGGGAGACCTCATGAAATTCCAGCTCGCCGTCAATCTCGAGCGCATGGATGCCAGCCTCGACATGCGCGAGGTGGCGCGCCACACGCTTGAAATGGTCCAGATGGCGGAGGACGGCGGCTTCAAGATTGCCTGGTCCGCCGAGCACCATGCCCTCGAGATGACGATCGCGCCCGATCCCTTCCAGATCCTCACCTGGTGGGGGGCCCACACCTCGAAGATCAGGCTCGGCACGGCGGTCGCCGTTGCCCCCTACTGGCACCCGATCAAGCTCGCGGGCGAGGCGGCCTTCACCGACCTCATCACCGGCGGCCGGCTCGAATTCGGCATCGGCTCGGGCGCCTACCAGCGCGAGTTCGACCGCATGTACCCCGGCCTCAAGCAGACGGACGGCTGGAAAT
>CAIYXE010000572.1 GCA_903930095.1 uncultured Hyphomicrobiales bacterium | reverse complement strand
GGGTGATGCACCTGGGCTCGATCAGCCACACAGGCTTCAACATCCTCAACGGTCAATTTGCCATCACTGTGTGGAACGGTGACGATCTTTGTGCCGGTAAGTCGCTCAGGTGCACCGGCTTCATCAACATGGATGTGGGAAGTATCGGTTGCTAGAACTGCCTCGCCTGTTTCCAAGAGTGATGCCAGTGCCAGCACATTCCCACCAGTGCCCCCAAAAACAAAAAGACATTCAAGGTCTCGTCCGCAAAGATCACCGAATCGACGTACGGCTTCAGCGGTGTATCGATCCTCGCCGTAGGCCAGTGCCGAGCCCTGATTGCTGGCAACGATTGAATCAAGCACACGAGGGTGAACACCTGCGGCGTTGTCAGATGCGAACGATGAGAATGGCGCCAAAGGTAAGGACATGAAGCAATGCTAAGTAACGACGCGTCATAGATGACAGAATTTCGTCATGACGTTATTGGGTCCCAGGGCATTGGTGCGGTAGGTGAGCGAGGGAACCGGGCAATACCGACGCTGCCGACATTGTCGGCGGGTCCTTCCTGACCAGGATGGAGCTGGCCGTCCTCGCGAGTTCTGCGGCGGGGCGTGTCGACAACGGGAATGGGTTTTTCGTCAGCGAGCGGCCGAACTAAATCTGTCTGATGAGGAACTGATCGTCGTTCGTACCGAATTGGACTCATTGCTCGACGAGTTGTACGTATTGGCATGCGCAATTGAGGATGCTGAACGTGATGGCGCCTTAACCAAGGAAGCAAGCCCGCAACAGGTGTTAGATGCATTGAGATGGATCATTGATGCTGCCAAGCCAGTCATTGATCCCGCCCGTCTATCCCCACTCCGCCCATAATCTCCGTTATGTAGGTTTTGGATTTCGTTAAAACACGAGACAAAAGCAGCAAATTCCCAAAAGCCTGCTTGTAGATGTCCTACTCTCGTGTTGCGCTCATCAACCTGCGCGGGAGAGTTTTCCTTGGCATCCAGTCCGGGAAGCGCCGAAGGAGCAACCACCCCGGAACCTCTCAGGCAAAGTGGACCGAACAGGCGGGCGTCGCTGGAAAAGGGTGCATGCCCTACCGACGGGGAAAGCCGCTAAGCGGTGAAGCTCTCAGGTGCCAATACAGCGGGGGTGCCAACTTGATGGACTCTCATGTCTGGAGGCACTCGTGCAGCACCTTGAAGGATTCGTATCGCGTCATATCGCTACCTCCGATTCCGATCATCTTGAAATGCTCTCCCTTCTGGGAGTTTCGTCGGTTGATGATCTCATTGACCAGGTAGTCCCCTCGTCGATACGTATGCGGGGTTCGCTAACGCTCCCCGACTCTGCCACTGAAACTCAGGTCACCTCTGAGATGCAGGCATTAGCCACGCGTAACATCGCGCGACGCAGCTTGCGTGGCCGTGGCTACTACGGCACCGTGACCCCGCCAGTGATCAAACGAAACTTCTTTGAAAATCCTGCTTGGTACACCTCCTATACCCCGTATCAACCTGAGATAAGTCAAGGAAGACTC
>CAIYXE010000571.1 GCA_903930095.1 uncultured Hyphomicrobiales bacterium | reverse complement strand
GTCTCGGCCCTCAGCCCGGCCGACGCCGACGGCAATGCGATCCTGGGGGACGGCCTTGTGGTCGGGGGCCACGGCAACCTCATCCACGCCGGGGGCCGGCTGGTCACGCTCCTGGGCCTTGATAACGTGGTCGTTATTACAACTAAAGATAGCACACTCGTCGCGAGCCGTGCCCGCAGTGAGGAGGTCAAGGCCCTGGTGAGCCGACTCGAGGCCGAAGGGCGCTGGCAGGCGCGCGAGGCGCTGCAGATGTTCCGCCCGTGGGGGAATTACGAGCAACTGGACGTTGGCCCCGGATACCAAGTAAAGCGCCTGACAGTCAACCCTGGCGGGATTTTATCTCTCCAACGTCACAAACACCGGTCGGAGCACTGGGTCGTCGTGAGCGGCGAGGTTGATGTCACCGTCGGCGACAGGATCTCCCGCGTCCTGCCGAACGAAGCACTCTTTATCGCTACCGGCACCAATCACCGTCTGGCGAACCCCGGCACCGCGCCGGCGGTGCTGATCGAAGTCCAGACGGGTTCCTATCTGGGCGAAGATGATGTAATTCGCCTCGAGGACGTGTACAATCGGATCGCACCAGAAACGAAAGCGCCCGACGACGTGCCATGAACACCGCCACCTGGACCGATAGCGCGCCACGCCGTGAGCGCGCCACTAGCCAATGGGCCTGGCCGGCGGCCATCGCGGTTGCGCTCCTGCTTGCAATCGTTTCCGGAGGCTCATCCCAGGCCGACTCGGCAGCCTTCCTGCTGTTCCGCGTCCTCTGCCTTGCACTGCTTGCAGCAGCCCTGCTCCGCCTCCTCACGAAGGAGCTCGCCCTGACCGAGAGGCTCGCCATGCTCCTCGTGGTCGCTGGCGTGTCGCTCGTGAGCCTGCAGCTGGTGCCGATTCCATTCTCCCTCTTCGCTGGCCTCCCGGGGCGCGACTTCGCGGCGAAGGTCTTCGCGATTGCCGACATCACCCCGCGCGCCATGCCGATGACACTCAGCCCGGAGGCGACTTTGGGTTGCCTCCTCGCCCTCATGCCGCCGATTGCCTTCTTCCTGGCGACGCTCACCACCGAGAGCCGCATGCGGTGGCTGATCATCGCGGTCACCCGCGACGACCTTCAGTGTCTTCTTCATGCGCTTGCCGCGCACAACCTTGGCTGCCAGCGTCTCCGCCTCGTCGAGCAGGTTCATCAGCCGCGGCTCGAACTGGTCGGTCAGGAAGTCCCTGATCGGGCCGACGTAAAGAATGGGCGCCGGTCGCTGGTCGAGACGTGCGCCCATGATATCGAGCAACCCGTCCGTGTTGTGCGTCGGCACCATCCGATAGCCGGCAAGGTAGAGATGTGACGGGCTATCCACCCCGATACAGCGTACTGGAACCGACGGAACCGGAATAATGTCGCGGATGTAACGCAGCTCGGCAAGGTACGGCCGGCTTCGGGCGTGGTGAACCGAACCAAGTTTGGCTGTCTTGCGCGCCAGGTGAAACGGAGAGCGCTCCTGGTAGGCGAGAAAGTGAACGCAATAGAATGGCGTCTTGTACTTCGTGGAGAAGCGGTTCCGGATCCTCGGCTTGAACCCGAGGCTCACCGCCAGATCGAAGACCTGAAGCGCAAGGGCCTCGTACTTCGAACAGAACTCAGCCGCTCCATTTGACACGCCGCCGTCCGTGTCCATGAGGCCACGCAGCAGAGCCAGTCTCTGCCCTGCGGATGCGCGAAGATAAATGGACGGAATATGCTTGTTCTTGATCACGCCGAGCCGCCGCAGACGCTGCTTCAGACCGTCAGGGCATCCGCAATCGCCATTGACCAAGGACATCTTCACGTCCCACGCGCCGCCAATGGTCTTGGCATACCATCGCGCATGACATTCAACGCCGTGCGCCTCGAGCAACCCGGTCATTGCCTCGAAGTCCGCCTGGCCAATGGTGATCCGGGGCGCACGGCTGTTCCCGTCACCAAGCCATGCACCGAGAATGTATGGATCGATCGGAAGCTCGACGTCCGGAAGCTGGAGGGCCCCGGCGACCGGTATCGCAAAGCGCGCCGCGCCATTGAACAGATGGACACCGCGCTGGATCATCTGCGCGGTCGTGAGCGTCTCCTGCCGCCGGCCGCCGTCACGCGCCCAGCGGTCGGTGGTGACCGTCCAGAGATGATCGGCATCGGCAATGATCTCCTCGCCGTCATCGAAGACGACGCGATAGCAACTGCGCCCGTGCAGGACCGGGTTGACGATCGTGACCCTGCATGGCGCACCCAGCTCGTCGAACAGGACATCTCCCGGCTGCACCTCCCCCATGGTGATCCAGCCCGTGGGCGTGGGGAGCGGCGTATCGAGGGCAAGCGACTTGCCCATCTGCGCTCCGCACACCATGACCACCCGCTTGTGCTCCCCAGCGTGAACGGCCCGCTCGACGGGCACGACATAAGGCGTGATTGAGGGATCCCTCGGGCCTGGGAGGCCGGAGGTCTCCGGGTAGATCCTGTTGGTGCGCGCCCATTCGTCAGGCGGCAGCCTGGGGGCGGGCCTTAGAATGGCTTCCGTCAGCCTCCAGGATTTGACCCGCTTCTGCGGTTCGCTGGGCAGGGCACGTCCGGACGGCTTCAAAGCGCAGAACGTCCCTGGCCGAGGCGGGGGGCAGAGGCGCAAGCCCGCCAGCATGGCGAAGTACTTCTTGCCATCCCAACGATCCTTTCATTGCGAAACTCACAAGGAAAGGATTTGCCGATATCCTTTACTTGGCGATGTTCACGGACAGTGCGGAGCTCTTCAAATCCCCGCTAAGCGCCGCTCACGGTGCATGACCTCTGCCAGCCTCCAGGCCTTCAGCCTTTTCTGCGGCTCGCTGGGAAAGGCGCGAGAGGACACCATCGATTTCCGTTTCAACCTTCTGGCGCTCGGCCACGATGCGGGTCAGCCGTGCCGGAAGACCCGCAAGCTCCGACCTCACCATGCCGGCCAACTCCGCCATGTCGTTCAGCGCGTCCTCGACCGGGATCAGTTCCCGCGAACGCTCGGCGATGCGAAGTTCGATCTCAAGCGCCCGGGCATCACGCACCCGGCTGTCGGCAGCCGACTTGGCGGAGCGGCGCTCATCGTCCT